>DASXSA010000055.1:0-10612 GCA_036506235.1 Candidatus Limnocylindrales bacterium
GGACGCAGGGCATTCTCCAGGGCACCTACGAGACCTTCGCCGAGCTCGCTCGACAGCACTTCGGCGGAACGCTTGCCGGGCGCGTGACGCTCACCGCGGGCCTCGGCGGGATGGGTGGCGCCCAGCCGCTTGCGGTCACGATGAACGGGGGAACTGCGGTCGTCATCGAGGTGGACGAGGCGCGGGCCCGCCGCCGGATGGATATCGGCTATGTCGACCGCCTGACCGCCTCGCCTGATGAGGCGCTCGCCTGGGCTCGCGAGGCCGCCGCAGGGGGCCAGGCGCTGTCGGTCGCGCTGGTCGGCAACGCCGCAGAGATCGAGCCCGCCTGGGCTAAGCGGGGCGAGCGGTTCGATGTGGTCACCGACCAGACGTCGGCACACGACGCCCTGGCGGGCTATGTCCCCGCCGAGATCGCGCTCGAGGACGCGCTCGCCCTGCGCGAGAGCCAGCCGGACGTCTACGTCCAGCACTCGATGCGATCGATGGCGGATCAGGTCCGCGCGATGCTCGCGTTCCAGCGCGCGGGCGCGGTCGTGTTCGACTACGGCAACAACCTCCGCGCGATGGCAAACGAGGCCGGCGTCGAGGATGCGTTCGACTACCCGGGCTTCGTGCCGGCCTTCATCCGGCAGCTGTTCTGCGAGGGCAAGGGGCCGTTCCGCTGGGTCGCGTTGAGTGGCGATCCGGACGACATCCTGGCGACCGACCGGACGGTCCTGGAGCTGTTTCCGGATGACGCCGGCCTGCGGCGCTGGATCGAGATGGCGGAGGCGAAGGTCCCGTTCCAGGGCCTGCCCGCGCGGATCTGCTGGCTGGGCTACGGCGAGCGTGCGAAGGCAGGACTGGCGTTCAACGATCTCGTGCGGTCAGGCGCGGTCAAGGCGCCAATCGTGATCGGCCGCGACCACCTCGACGCGGGCTCCGTGGCGTCTCCCAATCGCGAGACCGAGGGAATGCGCGACGGCTCCGACGCGATCGCCGATTGGCCGCTGCTCAACGCACTGGTCAACACGGCGGCCGGTGCGACCTGGGTCTCGATCCATCACGGCGGTGGAGTCGGGATCGGCTACTCGCAGCACGCCGGCATGGTCGTCGTGGCCGACGGATCCGATCTCGCCGATCAGAAGCTCCAGCGCGTCCTCACCACGGACCCCGGTATGGGCGTCATCCGGCATGCCGACGCCGGCTACGAGCGTGCGATCGAGGTCGCGCGGCAGCGGGGCGTTCGCATCCCGATGCTCGAGGACGACGGGACCTAATCCCCGGGACGGTTGCGCCGAGGGTCCGCTCCGACCTCCCCCTCGAGCACCGCCTCGAATGGTGGCCCGGCGTCGGGCGCGGCAGTGGCGGGGATCGTGGGCGCCTGGACCTGCCCGGGTTCAGCTGCCTGGGCCTCCACGGCAGGCTCCGGGATGGTCTTCAGCGACGGGACAGGTGAGAACAGGATCGACAGGAAGGGGAAGAGGCCCAGGATCGCGCCGATCAGGATTCCGGTGTGGACGCCCAGCACCTGCGCCAGCACGCCGCCGATCACTGCGCCGATCGGCATCGTGCCCCACACGAGAAAGCGCATCGTGCCGTTCAATCGGCCGAGCATCCGCTCCGGAGTAATCGCCTGGCGGAGGCTGACCTGGTTGACGTTGTAAACGACGTTCGATATCCCACCGAGGAAGAAGGAGGTCGCGACGAACGGGAAAACGAGGTCGCGCGGCGCCAGGGGAACAAGTAACCCAACGGGCCCGCCCAGCGCGATCGACCAGAGAATCGTGCGCCCAACCCCGATCAATCGCGGGATCCGATCGGCCACCAGGGCGCCCAGCAGAACGCCACCGCCGTAGAAGCCGCCAAGCGCGCCGTAGGCAGGAACGCTGAGGCCGACCTCCTCGAGCAGGTACAGGGGAAGAACGGCGAAGGAGATGTTGGTGAACAGGTTGGACGAGCCTGTGGCTCCGGCGATCTTGCTGAGCATCGGGTTGCCAAGGATGTAGCGCAGGCCTTCCGCTATCTCGGCACGCATGCCGGGCCGTTTCTCGCCCATGGTGCCGGCCTCGACGCGGGGTTCCCGCCGTTTGATCCCGAACAGGAGAGAAGCAGAAGCGATGTAGCTGATCGCATCCAGGATCACAGCGAATGGCGCAGTCAGCAGCGCCACGACGGCACCGCCCGCCGGCTGTCCGAGCAGCTGGGCGCTGGAACTGCTGAGCTGCAGCTTCGAGTTGCCCTCGACGAGCTGGTCACGCTCCACAACAGTCGGCAGGTAGGACTGGTCGGCGACGTCGAAGAACACGGTCAGGACGCCATTCAGAAAGCCGATCACATACAGCTGGTAGATCGTCAGGACGTTGAACGCCGTGGCGATCGGAATCGTCAACAGCATCAGTGCGCGCCCAACGTCGCTTGCGATCAGGATGCGGCGGCGCGGCAGGCGGTCGACCCATACGCCGGCGGGCAGCGTGAACAGCAGCCAGGGCAGGAACTCGATCGTCGCGATGAGGGCGAACTCGAACGGACTCGCGTGAAGCACAAGCACCGCGATCACAGGGATAGCCACCTGGCTGATCGAGGTGCCGAACAGGCTGACCGTCGCAGCCGTCCAGACCTTCATGAAGTCGGCGTGGCGCCAGAGGCTCTGGCGCAACGAGCCGGTCGCTGACATGGCGTGTCCTCTCGGGTGGTGACCGAGTAGCAGCGTCTCCCGGGGGGCCCAGGGCAGGAGGGCTTGTTAGTCTAGGGTCTAACAGTCGTTAGTCAAGGCTGGTCGACTGACGGGTGCCCGGGACGTGTCAGGATAGCGCCCGTGGCCAGCCTCGTTGAATCCGTGCCCAACTTCTCCGAGGGCCGCCGGCTGGACGTCGTCGAGAAGCTCGCCACCGCCGTGACGGGCACGCCCGGCGTGCACCTCCTCGACCGGACGAGCGATCCCAGCCACAACCGGAGTGTGCTGACGCTCGCGGGCGAAGCCCGGCCGGTGATGGAGGCCCTGGAGCGTGCGGTGGCCGTCGCCGTCGACGAGATCGACATGGAGCAGCACTCCGGCGAGCATCCGCGGATCGGCGCGGTGGATGTGATCCCATTCGTGCCGCTTGGGGACACGACCCTGCCCGACTGCGTCCGGTTCGCTCGCGAGTTCGGTGCGCGAATCGCCGGGCGGTTCGACCTTCCGGTCTACCTGTATGCCGCCGCCGCGGCGCGACCGGAGCGGGAGCGGCTCGCCGACGTACGCCGCGGGCAGTACGAGAGCCTGAAGGTTGAGATCGGGCAGCGCGGCCGGGAGCCGGACTTCGGCCCCCGCCGGACCCACCCGTCGGCAGGAGCCGTCGCGGTCGGCGCGAGGCCCTTCCTCATCGCCTACAACATCAATCTGGAGAGCCCGGACGTCGAGCTCGCCAAGCGGATCGCCCGCCGGATCCGGGAGTCGGGCGGGGGCCTGCCGAGGGTCCAGGCGAACGGCTTCTGGATCGAGGAGCTGGCCTGTGCCCAGGTCTCGATGAACCTGCTCGACTTCCGGGTCACCCCGATGTGGAAGGTCTGGGAGATGGTTTACGAGGAGGCGGCCGCCGAGGGTGTCGAGCTCCGCGAATCGGAGTTGATCGGTCTGGCGCCGGTGGCCGCACTGCTCGACGTTGCCGACCACGCGGGCGCTCCCGCCGGGAGCGCCGTGGAGACCCGCCTGGCTGTTACAGCGCGATTCCTCAAGCTGCGCGACTTCTCGCCGCTGCAGGCGCTGGAGCTTCGGCTCGAGGCGGCCGAGAAGGCCGCCAAGCAGGCCCGGGAAGGCGGAACGCGTCGCTCCACGCGATCACGCCGATCGTCCGCCGGGCGCGGCAGCCCCGGGTGAGCCTACGCATCATCCGGGGCGGTCGAACCGACGCAGCCGACGGTCTGATGGTCGTCGGCGCCTCGGAGGTCGTGACGATGGCCGGCGGCCTCCGAGCCGGGCCGGCCCAGGCGGACCCGGCCATCCTCGACGTGGGCTCAGGCTCGGGGACGTCGAGCGGCGGGAGCCGTCGCGAGCGGGCGGTCATCGCGATGTGGGGAGAGCGGATCATCGCGATCGGCACGCAGGAGGACGTCGAGCGCGTGCTCGAAGCCGAGGGCCTCTCGGCCGGCCGGTTCGCCCGCCTGGACGCGGGCGGGGCCGTCGTCACGCCCGGGCTCATCGATCCACACACGCACTTGCTTTTCGCCGGCACGCGCGAGAACGAGCTCGTCCTTCGCCAGGAGGGTGCCGGTTACCTCGAGATCCTGGCGGCCGGCGGCGGCATCCTCTCGACCGTAGCCGCGACCCGCGCCGCCAGCGAGGAGCAGCTCGCGAACCACGGTCGGCGCTGGCTGACCGAGATGCTCGCTCACGGCGTCACGACCATCGAGGCCAAGTCCGGCTACGGCCTCGACCTGGCGACGGAGCTCCGCCTCGTCGAGGTCGCGTTCCAGCTCGGCCGGGAGGGCCCCATCGACGTGCTGCCGACCTACCTGGGAGCGCATGCGGTGCCCGCCGACTTCCGTGCCAGACCCGACGGCAAGGATGCCTACGTACGCGCGATCCTCGAGGAGCAGCTGCCCGGAATCGCGGCCCAGGGCCGCGCCCGGTTCTGCGACGTCTTCTGCGAGGAAGGGGTCTTCGACGCGGCCGACAGCCGGCGGATCCTGACCGCCGCCGATCGCCTGGGCATGCTGCCGCGACTGCACGCCGACGAGCTCGCGCCATCGGGCGGGGCGGAGCTCGCCGCGGAGATCGGAGCGCTCTCGGCGGACCACCTCGCCGCGATCTCCGATGAGGGCGTAGAGGCACTCGCGGGCGCGGTTGCCGGTCCGCATCCGGTGGTCGCCACGCTCCTGCCGGTCACGACGCTGTTCCTCATGTCCGGCCACTACGCTCCCGCCCGCCGGCTGATCGATGCGGGCGTGCCCGTCGCCCTGGGTACCGACTTCAACCCCGGGACATCGCCCACGCCTAACCTGCCGCTTGCGATGGCGCTCGGCTGCCTCGAGCTCGGGCTGTCGCCCGCCGAAGCGCTGGCGGCCGTGACGATCAATGCCGCCCACGCCGTCGGGCTCGGCGACGAGGTCGGATCGCTGGAGCCGGGCAAGCTCGCCGATCTTGTGATCTGGCGAGTGCCGTCGATGAGCCAGATTCCCTACTGGGTGGGAGCGGACCTCGTGCGGACCGTGGTCAAGAAAGGGCGAGTGGTCTACGAAACCTCAGGCTGACTTGCCGCGCGATTCCAGGAGCACGGTCGTCGTCTCGTCCGGAAGGTTGGTAGCGGTGATCGCCAGCTTGCCGACCGGCGTGACGGCCTCCGCGCCCATCTCGTGGAAGAACTTCCTGAGGGCCTCTTCGCTGGCCGCCTCGTCGCTGAGCGGCATCGGCACGACGATTTTCGGATCGAGCTGCGCGACGAGCTCGGCCGCCTTGGTTGCGGACAGCGCGCCCCCGATCGGGACGCACGCCACGTCGACCGTACCGATCTCGGACAGCTCCTCCTGGGTCAGGAGGTGGCCGATGTCTCCGAGGTGGATCGTGTGGACGCCGTCGAGCTCCACCGCAAAGGCCACGCCCTTTCCACGCCGGCTGCCCCCGTCATCGTCGCGGTAGGTCCGGACACCGGTCAGCAGGACGTCCCGGATTTCGTACTCCCCGGGGCCATCGAGCAGGACCGCACCGTCAAGGCTGGTCGGCAGGCTCGCCTTGCCGTTGCGTGAGGAGGAGCGCTTCGCCCGCGGCAACGGCTCGTCGTCGGGATGCGACAGCGTGACGATGTCGCCGGTCAGGCCACGGCCGGTTGGTCCGACGATCGACGGATAGGCGTCGGTCACGACCACCGCATCCCGGCCCCGTAGCCGGATGCACGTCCGTCCGTACCAGGTCAGCTCCATGCGGCGGGATTCTGTCACACGGCACTGCACCGCCGCTTCACGCGATGGCGTGCGTCACGCCGGCCGGAGGTCCAGGTTTGTCGACGACCGGCCCGCCGACAGCCGCTCTGCGTGCGACCGCTCTATCGACAAAAGGAAGACCGGAGGCGCCTGCCCAATCGGCGCCCCCGGTCTCGAGGGAGGGAGGTGGAACGGGTTGGGTTCCAGCCCAGACGATAGGTCGACGCGGTTGCGTGACAAGGCGCGAGGCGATTAAGAAAGCGACACGATGAGTGAGCGGACGGCCGGATCGGCTGGACCGCAAGTGACCGTCTGCGACAATCCGCCGATGCCTCCGCGACCCCAGCGATCTCAGCCCACCCGCCACCTGCTTCGTCCGATCGCCATTGCCGTCGTCGTGCTCCAGCTGGCCGCGTGCGGCACGGCGGTGCAGACCTCGTCGCCCTCGGCTCCGGCGACCGCCTCACCCTCTTCTGCCCCGTCCTCGAGCGCACCGGGATCGCTGGCGCCATCGTCAGCGCCCGCCGACGTCAGCTCGACCTTCGCCGCGATCGAGCAGGACGTCCAGGCGATCAGGGAGCTCTCGCTCCGGCAGCCGGTCGAGCCCACCATCACCGACAAAGCCGGGATCCAGAAGGTGGTGGAAACGGATTTCAACCTTGAGAACCCGCCGGCCCTGATTGCGGCCAACGAGCGGCTGCTGAAAGGCCTCGGATTGGTCCCGGAAGGGGCCTCGCTCAAGGACCTGTACCTGAAGCTGCTGAGCAGCCAGGTCCTGGGCCTCTACCAGCCGAGCACGAAGAAGTTCTACGTCCTCGCGAGAACAGGAACGATCGGGCCGCTCGAGCGCTTCACGTTCTCCCACGAGTTCGACCACGTCCTTCAGGACCAGAACTTCGGGCTCGACAGGCTGCGGATCTCCGACCCCGGTCAGGGCGATCGCTCGCTTGCCCATCTCGCCGTCCCCGAGGGCGACGCGACACTCGTGATGGCGCTCTGGGCGCAGCAGCACCTGAGCGCCTCCGACCTGCTGGGGCTCGCCGGGTCGATGGGCCCCAGCGATCAGCAGCTGCTGACGGAGATGCCTCGCATCCTGCGCGACACACTGATGTTCCCGTACACGACCGGCCTGAACTTCGTGCTTGCCCAGAAGACCACGGGCGGGTGGAAGGCGGTCGATTCCCTGTACGCCGACCCGCCGGCGAGCACGGAGCAGCTGCTCCATCCTGAGAAGTACGCTTCGCACGAGCAGCTCGTCGCGGTGCCGCAGATGACTGGCCTGACGGGGCGGATCGGCGCCGGCTGGAATGAGACCCTGGAGGACACCCTCGGCGAATTCCAGCTCGAGATCTGGCTCGAAGATGCATCTGCGAAGCGCGTGGATTCGGCGACCGCAACTGCGGCCGCGGCGGGTTGGGGCGGCGATCGCGTCGGCCTGCTTGAGGGTCCGAACGGCGCGTGGGCGATCGTCCTCCAGACGGCCTGGGATACGCCGAACGACGCCACCGAATTCGCCCAGGCGGCCGGGACGACCCTCGATGGATTGGGACGCCCGGCAAAGGTCCAGCCGGGAGGCAGCGCGACGCAGGAGACCGTGGTCATCGGCAGCGACTCGACGGTCCTGGGCCGAGTTCTGGAGGCGTTGCGCTCCGCCGGCTGACCGTCGACATCGCCGTCGTCGACTACATCGACTCCGGAGCGGAGATCCCGAGCAGGCCCAAAGCGTTCGCGATGGTGATGCGCGTGGCCGCTACCAGCGCCAGCCGGCGTGCCGACCGCTCCGGTTCATCCGGGTCGAGCACACGGGCATCCCGGTAGAACCCGTGGAACGCCGTGGCCAGCTCCGTCGCGTATGCCGTGACGCCCTGCGTCTCCTCGGCGGCGGCAGCGTCCTCGACCACCTCCGGGAAGCGGGCGACGGCCCGTGCCAGCACGGCTTCCGGCTCACCCCCCAACGCGCCGGCCACGGACGGCGCGGGTGTCAAGCCCCGCTCGGTCGCCTTGCGCAGAATCGAGGCAATCCGAGCGTGGGCGTACTGGACGTAGTAGACCGGGTTCTCGGCTGATTGCTTCTTGGCCAGCTCGATATCGAAGTCGATGCCCGTTGTGTGGCCACGCGAGCCGAAGAACCAGCGTGCGGCATCGACGCCGACCTCGTCCAGCAGATCGTCGAGCGTGATGAACTCGCCCGACCGCTTGGACATCGAAATCTCCCGGCCCTCACGCACGAAGCGGACCCAGGCGATGAGGATCATCTCCACGGCGGCCTTGTCGTAGCCCATCGCCTCGGCGGCGTTGCGAACGCGCGCAACGGTCCCGTGGTGGTCGGCGCCCCAGACGTAGATCAGGTGGTCGAAGCCCCGGCTGAACTTCTCCGTTACGTAGCCGATGTCGGACGCGAAGTAGGTCGGCTCCCCGTTTGAGCGGTAGATCACTCGGTCCTTGTCGTCGCCGAACGCGGTCGACCGGAACCACGTCGCGCCGCCCTGCTCGTAAACGTATCCACCGGCCCGCAGCCGGTCGACAGCGCGCGCCACCCAGCCCTCGCGGTGGAGCGCTCCCTCGGTCTTCCAGACATCGAAATGGACCCCAAGCCGTTCCAGGCTGTCCTCGATGCCGGCGCGCACGCGTTCCGACGCCCAGAGCCCGATCCGCCCGGCTGGATCGTCGCCCGCGGTAGCCTCCTCGAGGACAACGGGCGGCACCTCGCGCGCGAGGTCGCCGACGTAGTCGCCGTGGTAGCCGTCCTGCGGGATCGGCACGCCCGCGCGCAGCGCCAGCACCGACGCCCCCAGGTTCCGAACCTGCGCGTTGAAGTCGTTGAAGTAGTACTCGCGCGTCACCTGGTGGCCGGCCGCAGTCAGCACGCGCGCCAGGAGATCCCCGACGAACGCGCCTCGTGCGTTGCCGATGTGCAGCGGGCCGGTCGGGTTGGCCGAGACGAACTCGACGTTCACGTGCCGTGGGTTCGGCACCTGCACCGTTCCCCAGGTCCCAGGATCGGTGAGTACGCGGTCGATGGCCTGCTCGAGCGCGGCGTCGGACACCCGGACGTTGATGAACCCCGGCGGAGCAACCTCGACCGACTCGATCAGGGCGGACCCGCCGGCCGAAGCGGGTGACGTCGTTCCCTTGATGAGCTCGTTGGCGATGGCCTCGGCGATCGCAAGCGGCGGTCGACGATAGGGCCGGGCCAGCTTCATGGCGAGGTTGGAGGCGAAGTCCCCATGCTCGGGATTCGCCGGCCGCTCGACCTGGACCGGCGGCGATTCCGCCTCGCCAGGCCCAGGCGCCGGCAGCTCACCCGAGGCCACAACCTGTCGCCAGGCCTCGGTGAGTGCGAGGGTCACGTCCCGTCGGAGCGAATCGCCCGCCGCCGGAGATGCCACCTCGTCGGTCGTCCGCTCGGGTGCGGTCATCCGGGCATGGTATCGGGTCGTCCGCGACCACCCCGGCGGCCCGTGCGGGCTCAGAGAAGACCGGCCAGACGTACCAGGACCTTGTTGCTCGTCAGCACCGAAATTGCCAACACCGCGCGTCGCAGTTAGGAGCGGTCTAGTGAAATTGAGTGTGGAAAGGCGCGCTTCGTCCTAGTACCTTTGACGGCCTCGCGGCGGTACGCTGCCGCGGCACTTGTCGACGGACCGTTCATCTGGTCCGCCCAGGGGAGTCCAGGGATCGCCGGGGTCCCGTGAGAGGGGAAGCCGGCACCACCGCCTCGCGTCACACGAGGTTGCTCTGTCGTCGGTTGGTCTCGGGGATTTCGGAGGTAAAAACAGAATGAAGGGGTCTCGGGGTGCGCTCGTCGTGAGCGCGGGCACTCGCAAGAGCTTCACGCTCCTGTGGGTGTTTTTGTTTGTCCTGTCGCTGCTCTTGCAGTACGCACGCTTTGCGACGCCGCCATCGGTTGCAGCAGTCCACGACCTTGGACTGTTCGAGCTCGACGGGAACGCAGTCAACCAGGCTGCCGCGGGGAACGATTGGGATCAGGTCTACGGCGGCACGTCTGCTGCGAACTCGACGCAGTTCATCACCGACCTAACCGACAGCCAGAACGACGATTCGTTCACGGGTGGCGGCACGAAGGATGACCTGCCGATCTCCAGCTGGCTCTGGAAGAATGCAAAGGTCGGCCAGCCCAAGAACGACATCGCAAATGCGTTTGCGGCGGCCTATACCGCCACGAACGGGGACACGATCGCCTACTTCGGTCTCGACAAGATCGAGGCGGATGGGGACAACTTCGTGGGCTTCTGGTTCTTCAAGAACCAGGTGGGCAAGAGCGGGCCGGGCACGGCACCCGGTAGCCCGTTCACCGGGAGCCATTCAGTCGGCGACATTCTGGTCCTTGCGGATTACACGAACGGCGGATCAGTCGCCAGCTTCAACGTGTACAAGTGGGTCGGGTCCGGCGGCAACGTCAATGGCACCCTGCAGACGGTCGAAACGGGCGTCGAGTGCGGTGCCCAGGCAAACGACGACGCGTGCGGCAAGACGAACGCCGATCTCGAGAACTCGCCCTGGCCGTTCCAGGGCCGCGATACCGCGGCCAACAAGTTTGGCCCCGGCACCTTCTTCGAGGCGGGTCTGAACCTTTCGGTCCTGGGACTCGATACGGGTTGTTTCACGACCTTCCTCGCGGAGACCCGGGCCTCGCAGTCAGTCGACGCTACGCTCTCCGACTTCGCGCTCGGCCAGTTCTCCTTCTGCGTTCCACCGCAGATCCAGACGA
>DASXSA010000056.1:0-8742 GCA_036506235.1 Candidatus Limnocylindrales bacterium
AGCCCACTCTGGACGAGGTCCTGGAGCGACCCCGCCACGTTCCTGCCGACCCGCTCAACTGGGAATTTCAGTACGAGGAGCTCCACCGGCCCAATCGACACTTTCGACTCCTGGCGCCGGAGACCGGCGACCTGCTGCGTACCAGCCCATTCAGGGGCTGCCGATTCGCAGCCTGATTGCTCACGGGAGCCCGGGCAATGGGGCACGCCCACCCGCGATTTGGGGGTGGCCGCAACCGGTGGTTGGCGCGGCGCGGCGACGCCTCCAAGATGGCATGCACGCGCTTCCGCGCGTGCCCGCCCGCGGTCACGAGGGGGGCGCCGGCCATTGCTCTGCGGAAGCCTCAGCTGAACGCTTCGCGCCCAGCGAATGAGGGGTGGCCCATGGGGGCGTATGCGCGCAAGCAATTCGAGCCGGCCGAAAGCTCGAGAAACGGGAAGGCGCCCGGCCACGTGGCGGTCGACCTGCCAGCCGTCAGCCGTTCGACGCAAAGCCCGGCGGTGGACCACCCGGGCTACCTGCTGGTGTTCAGCGACGGCTCAGGGCAGTGGCTCCTGTGGTTCGCCGGGGAGTCGCGAACGCCGCCCGAGGCGCCTTCCGCTCGTGGGAACGGCCGGGCCCTCGTCCGGGCGGTTGACGAAGGTCGGCGCCCTGTGATCGACGACCCGGAGGTCCTCCGCCGCTGGCGCCAGGTCCAGACAGCCGGCACGTGGCTCGGGTTCCTGGTGCTCATCGGACTCGTGATTGCATCCCGTGCGTAAATCGTCACGAATTCTGGTTAATTCTTCCTTACCAGTCCTCCAAGGTGTATGGTGGCGCCACGCCTCTGGGGGCGCGAGAACAGATCGAAGCCGTCACCTCGCGTCGGTGACCCTAGGGTGGAGTTCGCAGCTCTCGCGGCGGGAGCGACCTCCATCACCGTGCGGTCGCGACGGCTTTTGCTCTGGGGCGCATGCCGGTGGGCCGCGAGGGCGGTAGGCGCTCCAACAGCACGGAGTCGAGATCGGGGAACCGTCTCCGTTATCCATCACGGCGGAAACGCCGGGACACAATGCCGAGCGCGCGGGGGGCGCAGCGCGTGTCTACAAAAGCGCGGCATCCAGGCCGGAGGATGCCCGAGCCCGTCGGCCCAGCCGGGCCCATGCTGCATACGACCAAGCTTCACCCGCCGGCCATCCGGTCGACCTCGGTCCGCCGGCGTCGCCTGAGCGACCGACTTGGGTCCGCACGTCCCGCTCTCGCCCTGCTCGTGGCCCCGCCAGGCTTCGGCAAGACGACCCTCCTGGCCGAATGGGCCGCGACCGATCCCCGCCCCTTTGCATGGGTGCGGCTCGACGCACAGGACAACGATCGCGCCGTGCTGTGGGCCTACATCGCCGCTGCGGTCGCCTCTGCCGCATCCTCCGATGGGCCGGTCGATAGCCTCACCGCCATCGCCAGGGCACCCGACCCCGCGGGGGCGCTGGCGGCCGCGCTCGAATCCCTCGGCGAGGAGCTCGTTCTCGTCCTCGACGACTACTACCTCATCACAAACGAGGACTGCCACGCCCAGGTAAGCCGCCTCATCGAGCTGACTCCCCGGACGGTCCAGCTCGTGATCGCCACCAGGTGGGATCCACCCCTGAACATTGCGCGGCTCCGAGCCGCAGGCGAGCTCATGGAGCTTCGGGCTCCCGATCTCCAGTTCAACGTGGATGAGACCCGTGAGTTCCTCAACGGCAGCCTTGCACTGGCTCTGGATCGTCGCGCCATCTCGGTGCTCCACGAACGGACCGAGGGCTGGCCCGCCGGGCTGTACCTCGCCTACCTCTCGCTCAATGAAAGCGCCGACCCGCGCCAGTTCGTCCAGACCTTCGGCGCCTCCAACCGCCACGTGATCGACTATCTGACCGAGCAGGTCATCGCGGCCCTTCGCGCGGATGTCCTGCAGTTCATGCTCGCGACGTCCATCGTCGACACGATTTGCGGGCCGCTTGCAGACGTGCTCACCGGGGAGTCGGGTTCCGGCCAGCGGCTCATGGACCTGGAACGCGCCAACGTGTTCATCGCCCCCCTCGACGAGCGTCGCGAGTGGTACCGCTATCACCCGCTGCTCGCCGAGCTGCTGCGCACGGAGCTGACCCGACGTGAGCCGGAACGGCTGCCTCTTCTCCACCGTCGCGCGGCGGAGTGGTATGCGGGCGCAGGGGATCCGGACCGCGCGATCGAACACGCGATCGCGGCAGGCGACACCGACTTCGCAGCCCGCCTGGTCGGCCAGAACTACCTGCGCCAGATCGAATGGGGACGGATTGCCACCGTTCTCGGATGGTTGGATGCGATCGGCGCTGAGGCCGTTGCCACGGATCGACGCCTCGGGGTCGTGAAGGCATGGACGATGCATTTCCTCGGTCGTCACGCCGAAGGCGACATCGCGCTTTCGTCAGCGATGGCGGCGCCAGAGGTCAGTCCCCTGCCGGACGGCGCCAGCTCCATCGAGGCCACCGCGGCCCTGATCGGAGCGGCCTTCCCCGGCGGGGACGTTGGGGCCATGCTGGCAGCGGCGCGACGCGCTTTCGAACTGGAGGCGACGCGGGATTCGCCGTGGCGCGTCACGGTGCACGTCCAGCTTGGATTCGCGCTGGTCCGCGCGGGCCGGTTCGAGGAGGCAAAAACGCCGCTCAGGACGGGCGCCGAGCTCGCAAGCGCGTTGTCGATGTGGATGGATGCCATCGGGTCCCGGGCCCTTCTGTCCCGGATCGAGTTCGAGATCGGGGACCCGGCGCTTGCCGAGCGACTGGCTCGCGAGGCGATCGACATCGCCGATGCCCATGATCTGACGGCAACGCCGACCGCCGCTTACGCGCGAGTCGCCCTCGGTGCGGTGCTCCTGCGGCGGGGATATGTTGCCACGGCGGAATCGCTCCTCTCTGAGGCCGTGCCCACCATCCGCGCTCTCGGGGAGCCACTGGCCCTGGCCGAGGTTCTGCTCCCGCTCGCCGCCGCGTTCCGAGCCCTCGGACGGCGAGCTGATGCGAAAGCCGCCCTCGACGAAGCAAACGCGATCATCGATGCGGCGCGCGATCCCGGGGTGCTCGGGGTCGGTCGAGGTCGACGTGCAGCTCCGAAAGCCGGACCGGGGATGGAAGCGCTCACCAGCCGGGAGGTCGAGGTGATCCTCGCGGTATCCAGCGGAGTCTCCAATCGTGAGGCTGCACGCAGGTTGTTCGTCTCCTACAACACCATCCACTCACACCTGCGATCGATCTATCGGAAACTGGACGTCCCCTCCCGTGACGCGGCGGTCGACCGTGCGCGCGACCTGGGGCTCATCAAGTGATTGCACAGTAAATGAAATCACCCGGGTGAGATCGTCAGCGGGTGATGACGCCAGCTCCCCCACGGACCTACTCTGGTCAAACATCGCTTGACATACGCCAGGCTAGGGGGACGCCATCGAGGCATCGGCCGGTCCCTCTAAAGGGGAGGGCAAATGCTGGCCGGCAGAACACACGCATTACACGCTCGACCGACCCCATCGTTCCGGCTGCCCGACGCCGAGGGGCTCCGCGCGGTCGGCCAGTTCGCAGTCGTCGCGATCGCCACGACCCTTGCCGTGTTGTTCGCGTCCTCACCCGAGCAATTCGGAACCCCCTTCGAGATCCTGCTTCTTGCTGTCGGGCTCGGCATCGTCGTCTGGCTCGAACTCCAGCGACTTTCCCTCCAACGGGAGCTGCGCCGAGCGCGTCTGCGGGCGATTGACGCGATCGACCTGGAGCGACAGCGGATCGAGCGCGACCTCCATGACAGCGCTCAGCAGCGCCTGGTCTGCGTCCGCATCCACCTCGGGCTGCTGGGCGCACGAGCCCACCAGCCCGGCGAGAGTGCGACCATCGAGCGCCTCGAGCGCGACCTCGACGCCGCTCTCGCCGACATTCGCAGCGTGACCCGCGACGGCAGCCCGCAGCTCCTGCTGCGCAACGGCGTCGCGGAGCGGCTCCGATCGGCCGCGGCCCATGCGCCGGTCAAGGTGGCCGTCGAAACGCACGCGTTCGGTCGCTATCCGCCGGACGTCGAGCGGGCCGTCTACTTCTCGTGCCTCGAGGCACTCCAGAACATCGTGAAGCACGCCGGGTCAAAGGCAGTCGCCCGCATCCGGCTGCGGGGAGAGCGGAACCGCGTCTCGTTCAGCGTTGAGGACTCCGGCGTCGGCTTCGATCCCGGCCGAGTGCAGCCCGGCCTTGGGCTGGCCAGCCTCGCCGACCGGGTCGGGGTGCTTGGCGGCCATTTGACCGTGGACTCTCATCCCGGGCTTGGCACGCGGATCCTCGGCGACGTTCCGGTCACCAGCTACAGAGGGCCCGGCCACTAATCAGCAGTTTTCCTCCCTCCCACGCGCACCGGCGTCCAGCCATCCTGGGGGTACGGCTGGACGCCGGAGGCGCGCCGGGAGACGGCCCGCTTCCGGATCGAATTGCGGAACGGCCGACCGACTCGAGCCCGAGGACCTGGGGGCTTCGGGCTTGAGCGGCATATCCCTGTGGACCTGGCCCTGGGCCGGTCCCGCGATCTCCAAGATCTCCAAGCCAGCATCCGGCTCCGCAGAACCGGCGGAATCAGAGCATCGAGCCCCTACAGCCCGAGAAGTCGCGCCTTGAGGACCGTGAACTCGTCGTAGGTCAACGCGCCGGTCGTCTTCAGGTCGTGCAACACCATGAGCCGGGCAATGGCCTCGGCGAAGGCGCGTCGATCCCTGTGCTGAGGCCCGGGAGTGGAGCTCCTGCCGCCAATGATCCGCCATCGGCCGTCAGTCCGGATAAGCTCGAATGCTCGATCGGCCTCGGACGAAGTGACGCGGTACGTCCCACCCTCGCCCGATGGCTCTCCCCGATCGGGGAGCTCCGCCTCATCGCCGGCGTCGTGCCACGTACCCATCGCGCCATCACGGTCGACGGGTCGACACAGGCCGGCAAGGGTGGGCACGCGTCGGTAGGCGGGGCGTCGACCGACTTGTCCGAGCCTCCATCAGCCCACGGGGGGCGCGCGTCCCGGGCGGATGCCTGCGCGCCCCATTGGTCGTCAACGCTCGGCCGAGCACCCTGCGGCTACGCGCCCCCAGGGGTCGCGGTTCAGCGAGCGACCAGCAGGAGGTTGGACATGGCTGATCTCGTCGTACTCGGTTATCCCGACGAGGCCACGGCGGAAAAGGTCTTCTCCCAGGTTCAGGAGCTCCAGAAGAGCTACATCATCGACGGCTCGGCAGCGGTGCTGCAGCGGGGCGAGGACGGAAAGATCCACGTCCAGACGCCAACCGGTGCCGTCGGTGCGGGAGCCGCGACCGGCGCCCTGTGGGGTGGGCTGCTCGGGTTGCTGTTCTTCGTACCGATCGGCGGTCTCATCGTGGGTGGGCTGATGGGCGCGGCCCTCGGCAAGGCTGCGGACATGGGCATCGACGATGACTTTCGGGCCAAGGTCCAGGACGTCCTGAAGCCGGGCTCTTCGGCGGTCGTCCTGGTGTTCAGCAAGGTGACCCCGGACAAGGCGTTGGATGCCCTCTCCCCGTATGGCGGGGAAGTGCTCCGCACGTCGCTGACGAAAGAGGCCGAGGAGGAGATCACGAAGGCGCTCGCTCACGCCTGAGCCTTCGGTTCTTTCGGCCGTGGTAGCCCATTCTGTCGGCACGGGGTGGGCTACCGCCATGGCCGGCAGGCTCGGTCTCCCGGTCGCGACGCCTGGATGACTGACATGGTCGATCGGCCGCGCACGACCAGCGACGCCGGTGAGCGTCGTCGGCGAGCCGTCGCAGAAGCGCTTCGCGAGGACGTGACGCTCCGTGCGGCCGCGGCGGGCGGTCGCGGTCTGGACCCTGACCTGATCCAGGCATCCCGCGACCTCGTCCTCGATCTGGTCGCCGATCCACGCGAGGTCGGCAGCGCAACGCGTCGCCTCCGCAACGTCGCGAGTCGGGCGGCGCACATGGACATCCCGCTCCACTACCTCGTGGAAGCCGCGACCGGCACGGCTCGCACGCTGTGGCGCGCGCTGGGCGAAGGCGAGGAGCGGCCGCCCGATCTCGCCAAGGACGGCGACACGGTCCTGACTGCGGTCGAGGTCGCCGTCAGGAACCTCTGGCTTGCCTACGCCGACGCGGATCGGGAGATGGCGGCAAGCCAGGCGGAGGCTCGACGCGCATTCCTCGACGAACTGCTCGTGTCGCCGCCGATGGACCGGCTGGACGCGCTTCGCCGCCGCCGACGCGCCGAGCGCCACGGGTTGACGGCCGACGAGACGTATCGGCTGACGCTCATTTCCGCTGGACTGGGCCGCCCCGAATCAGAGGTCGACTCGATCACCGAAGCCATGCGCAGAGGGCTCGGCACGCCGCGCCCGGGCCGCCGGCTGACGTTCGCCCTGCCCGAGATCGTCGAGTGGCGCGGACGGGCCGTTGTCCTCGAGCAGGCCAATGTCAACGGGGACAGCCGGGTACGTACGGCCTTCACCCAGGCCGGGGGAGGGTCGGGGCGCCGCGCGTGGGTCGCGATCGCGGGTCCGGAGGTCGGGCACGTCGATCTTCTCGCGGCATCGATGGAACGCCTGCGCGACGCGATGCGGACTGCGGAGCGCGTGGGCCGCACCGGCTGGATTCCCAACGCCGATGACCTGGATCTGGAGACCCTGCTGTCGCTCGACGAGGGACTCCGCAATCGCGCCGTGTTGGCCGAGCTCGGGCCGATCCTGGGCGACGCCAGGATGGGATCGGCTCTGCTGGAGACGCTCGGCGTGTACTTCGCCGTCGGCCACAACGCGCGCGAGGCCGCCCGTCGGCTGCACCTGGCGCCGCGGACGGTCGCCTACCGGCTCCAGCGAGTCGAGGATCTCCTGGGGCATCCCCTCGACTCGGGAGCAACACTCCGGCTCTCGGTAGCCCTCTTCGCCTACCAGCTCGAGCGGGAGACCCCGGGGGTACCGCTGGCGTGATGTGGCTGGCTGGCGGAGGGGGTGCCGCCAGCCTGCCACGCACGACCGCCGCTTGCGCGGCTCTGCCGGGGACATGAGCGTGCCAGCGCCGCGTGTCGCTGCCAAGGCCACGACGCGTCAGAAATCGGCAGCTGGGGTTGCGCAGAATCGGCAGTCCCCATCTCGTTGTCGGTTGGTCAGGATCTCCACACCCGACCCTCAGTGAGGCACGCGGCGAGCGCAACCCCCATCGAGAGTAGGTCGCCCATCGACCAAGAGGCGTGCCGGCTCCATTGCCGGTGGCGGCCTTCCGTTCGACCCTGAGACATCCATCGACCGGAGACACACGGCCGGTCCAGAGAGGGGATCCGGGCTTGATGCCCGGTAGCGGTCGCGCCCGAGGGGGGCTCGAGTGATGAGCGAGAACCGGATTCTCGAGTCGATGCCGGACGCCGAGCGGTTCGGTCGGCTCAAGGAGACGCTCGAGGCGATGGGTTATAGCCTCGACAACGACGGCCGCCTTCACCCCGGCAGGACGGCAGCCTCCACGGCGTCGCCGCCCCGCTCGCTCAGCCAAGGTTCGTCCGAGGCGAGCGGGGGTCCGCTCCACCGGATCCTGGACGACTGGCGCGCCGCAGAGCGACGGTTGGCTCATGTCTACGACGAGGCCTCGCGGGCAGAGGTCGAACTCGAAGTCGGGCGCCTCCGGCGCGAGTACCAGGCCGAGGCGCGGGCTCACGACGAGGGTGGGTGACCGCCTGACGGGCGTGACATCCAGGGAGTTGCTCGCGGACCCCATCACAGGATCGGTGCGTTCGGCCAGGTGTCGTGCTAGGGTTCGGCACCACCTCACGCTTCGAACGGACGCCCGATGCCGAAGAAGACGGGGACGACACACCGAGCGCCTGCAAAACGAGCGGACACCGACGGCCAGCGCGCGACGCCAGATGACCGGCGGCCCAAGGCCGACGGTCGACCGGAAAAGGCGCGGATCAGCGCCACTGCGCGATTGCCCGAGCAGTTGTCGGATGGCGCCACCGCGGTTCGGGCACGCCTCAGGAACAAGGACTATCTGCCCGAACTGATCCGCCTCCAGCTCGAGCTCGTCAAGCTCCAGGAGTGGATCCGCCACCAGGGACTCAAGGTCGTCGTGATTTTCGAGGGGCGTGATGCCGCCGGAAAGGGTGGCGTCATCAAGACCATCACGCAGAGCCTCAATCCTCGTATCTGCCGAGTGGTCGCCCTTCCAGCGCCCTCCGAGCGCGAGAAGTCGCAGTGGTATTTCCAGCGCTACGTCGCCCACCTGCCCGCAGCGGGGGAGATGGTTCTGTTCGACCGGAGCTGGTACAACCGCGCCGGCGTCGAACGGGTGATGGGCTTCTGCTCGGACGAGGAGTACCAGGAGTTTCTGCGCTCCTGTCCCGAGTTCGAGCGCATGCTGATTCGGTCCGGAATCATCCTGATCAAGTACTGGTTCTCGGTCAGCGACGCCGAGCAAGAGCGCCGCTTCCAGGCACGCATCAACGACCCGACCAAGCGCTGGAAGCTCAGCCCGATGGACCTCCAGTCGCGCTCGCGGTGGCTCGACTATTCACGGGCGAAGGACGAGATGTTCGCGCATTGCGACATCAAGCAGGCGCCGTGGTACGTGGTCAACGCTGACGACAAGAAACGTGCCCGGCTCAACTGCATCAGCCACCTGTTGAGCCTGATCCCGTACAAGGACCTGACACCCGACGTGATCGAGCTGCCTCCGCGACAGGCCGACACGGGCTACGTCCGCCCGCCGCTCACGGACCAGACCTT
>DASXSA010000057.1:0-11587 GCA_036506235.1 Candidatus Limnocylindrales bacterium
GTGAGCTGGGTGCCCTGGCGCGTGACCTGCGCCCGCGCCAGCGGGACGGTGTACTCCCCGGCCGGCACCTCACCACGGACCGAGCGATACATCTTCTTGTGCTCGAAGAAGAGCACCGGATCGTCGTTGCGAATGGCCGACCGCAGCAGGCCCTTGGCGTCGTACGGCGTGGACGGGATGACGACCTTGAGGCCGGGGATATGGGTGAAAAACGCCTCGACCGACTGCGAGTGGTAAAGCGCACCGTGCACGCCTCCGCCGTACGGGGCCCGGACCGTCATCGGCACCCCGAAGGCGTTATTTGAGCGGTAGCGCATGCGAGCGGCTTCGGACAGGAGCTGGTTGAACGCCGGGAAGATGAAGTCGGCGAACTGGATCTCGGCCACTGGTCGGAGCCCATTCACTGCCGCGCCGATCGACGTCCCCACGATCTGGGATTCGCTGAGAGGCGTGTCGATCACACGCTCTTCCCCGAACTCCTCGAACAGACCATCTGTCGCCAGGAACACGCCGCCCTTCTTGCCCACGTCCTCGCCGAGCACGATGACCGATTCGTCCCGTTCCATCTCTTCCCGGATACCCTCACGAATCGCCTCGATGAACGTCTTGGTGGGCATCAGAACTCGCCCTCGACGCCCTCAGCGAACACGTGCATCAACGCGTTTGCGGGGTCCGGATCGGGCTCCTTCTCGGCGTAGTCGGTCGCGTCGTCCACGACGGCTTTGTTCTCGGCGTCGATGCGCGCGATCAGCTCGTCGTCGAGGACGCCGGCGGCCGCCAGTTGCTCGCGGAACTTGGGCAACGGATCGCGGGCCCGCTCAGCCTCCAGCTCCTCCGCCGGCCGATACTTGGTCTGCTGATCGTCCGAGGAGTGCCCGGTCAGACGCGTCACCTTCGCCTCGATCAGCGAGGGACCGTCGCCGGCGCGCGCCCGCGCGACGGCCTCCTTGGCCGCCTCGTAGCAGCCGAGCACGTCGGCGCCGTCCACCACGACGCCCGGGATGCCATACCCGGGGGCCCGGTCGGCCACGTCAGGCAGCGCCAGCTCCTTGCTGACCGGAACGCTGATCGCATAGCCGTTGTTCTCGATCACCAGGACGAACGGCAGCTTGTGGATCGCCGCGAAGTTCAGTCCTTCGTGGACGTCGCCCTGGTTCGACGAGCCCTCGCCCATGAACGTCATGGCCACCTGTCCGGTCTTGCGGATCTTGGCAGCCAGCGCGATCCCGACGGCATGCAGGATCTGCGTCGCGACCGGGGAGCTGACGGACAGCAGGTTGTGCTCGGCATGCCCGTAGTGGCCGGGCATCTGGCGGCCGCCCGACGACGGGTCCCGAGCCGTCGCGTACTGGGCAGTCAGGATGTCGCGAGCGCTCATCCCGAACGTCATCGCCGTCGCGATCGAGCGATAAAACGGGGCGACCCAGTCGTGGCCCTTCTTCAAGGCCCACGTGATCGCGACCTGCGCCCCCTCGTGGCCCTGGCCGCTGATGACGAACGGGATCCGCCCGGCCCGGTTGAGAACCCACATCCGCTCGTCGACCGCGCGGGCGAGCGCAACCATGCGGTACATCTCGATCAGCTGTTCGTCCGCCAGCCCAACCGCAGCGCCAAGGCCGCCGGCAGGCGCCTTTCGCGTCGATGTCCCGCTTTCGGTTCGGTGGCTGACCGCCATCAGTCGATCGAGCGCCGGCTCAGAAGTTGATCGACCGGCCGTCGACCGCCATCGCGGCCTCGCCGAGCACTTCGGCGAGCGTGGGATGGGGGTGGGTCGCGGCCCCGATCTCCCAGGGCGTCGCCTCGAGTTCGAACGCCACCGAGGCCTCCGAGATCAGGTCGGTCGCATGCGGGCCGACGATGTGTACGCCCAGGGTGTCTCCCGTCTCCGAATTGCCGATGACCTTCGCGAAGCCCTCGTACTCGCCGCCGATCACCGCCTTGGCGATGGCCTGGAAGGGCACCTTCCCGATCTTCATCGGCAGGCCGCGCTCCGCGCACTGCTGCTCCGTGAGGCCGATCGAGGCTATCTCGGGGCGGCAGTACGTCGCGCGGGGCTGTTGCGTGTAGTCCATCTCGGGCACGTCCTTGTCGCCGGCAATCGTGTGCGCAGCGATGATGCCCTCGTGGCCGGCGGTATGTGCAAGCCACAACCCGCCGATCACATCACCAATCGCATAAACATGCGGCTCTTTCGTTCGCATCCGGCCGTTCACCTTGATGACGCCCTTGTCGACCTCCACCTTCGTTGACTCGAGCCCGATGTCCTCGACGTTCGCCGCGCGCCCGGCGGCGACGAGCATCACCTGCGCGCGGATCTCCTCGGATTTGCCGCCTTCCTTCGAGACGTCGACGCAGACGCCCGACTTGTCCTTGGTGACCGCCTTGGTGTCGAAGCGGGCATTGGTGATGACCTTGACGCCGCGGCGGGTGAAGCTGCGCTCGATCGCCGCGCTGACGTCCTTGTCCTCGGCGGGAACGAGGGCGGGCAGGTATTCGAGCAGGGTCACGTTCGTGCCGATGTCCTGGAAGAAGCTCGCGAACTCGACCCCGACCGCCCCGGCGCCCACGATCACGATGCTTTCGGGCGGGCTGTCGAGGCGAAGGATGTCGTCGCTCGTCAGGATGCGTTCGCCGTCGGGATCGAGGCCGGGCAGGGACTTCACGCGAGAGCCGGTCGCCAGGATGACGTCGGTGCCCTGGAGAAGACGATCCCCTCCCCCACCGGCCTTGCCGTCCTCGCCAGGCTGGCTCACGCGAACGCGTCCGGGGCCCTCGAGACGGCCGCGACCGTCGACCCACTCGACCTTGTTCTTGTTGATGAGGCTTTTGAGGCCGGTCCACATCCGCTTCACGACCTGGTCGCGGCGCACGGCCATTTGCGCGTAATCGACGCCGGGCTCGCCGTCCACCTTGACGCCGTAGTCCTTCAGGTGGCGGGCCTTGCTGAGCATGTCCGCGGATTCGAGCAGGGCCTTCGTCGGGATGCAGCCGCGGTGAAGGCAGACGCCGCCGATCTTGTCCTGATCCACGAGGGCGACGCGAAGGCCCAGTTGCGCGGCCCGAAACGCTGCCGTGTAGCCGCCCGTGCCTGCACCGAGGACGACGAGATCGAAATCGTTGGATGAGCCGACGGCCATGGATCAGCGCGCGGACGCGCGCGGCAACTCGCGGTGGAGGGTCACCCGGCGATGGTACGCGGCAGTTCGCGAGGGGCGCAACCGACCGATCCGGCCACGCCCATCCACCGTGGGCTTTGCGTCCGGCGTTCGAGGAAGGGCCTGCTTTGCGCTTCGCCCGGCCAGGCTTTGCGTCTGGCATTCGATAACCGACAACCCGACGCAGGGGCTCGCCGGCCGAAGGCTCGCTTCTTGCGCAGGACGCAAACCACGGAGGACGACGCACTCCAGCGTGGCGTTTTCTTGCGCCGTGAGCAAATCGCCGGGTAGGGGGCGTCCGAGACGCACCCGATGTCCGTTACCGTTCGGTGGAGGCAAAGGCCTCCGGCAACCGGGCCCGGCACGCAAAGATTGGGGCAGTGGCCCCGATGCTAGGCTTCGGTCGAGGTGCCGCCGCCGTTGAGCGGCACCGATCCTCACGGAGCGCGGGAGTTTGGACGCACCGAGTCTCATCCGGGATGCAGTCCTGGTGGCCATCGCCTACCTGTGCGGCTCGGTCCCGGTCGGCGTCCTTGTCGCTCGCGTCTCGGGGGGGCCGGATCCCCGCACGATCGGCTCTGGTCGAACGGGCGGGACCAACGCCCTTCGCGCACTCGGCAGGAAATGGGCGGCGGTGGTGGTAGCCGGCGACCTGGCAAAAGGCGCGCTCCCGGTCCTCCTGGCGCGCGTCGCTACCAACGGAGACCCCGCAGTGGAGGTCGCCTGCGGGTTCGCCGCGGTCGTCGGTGCGTCGCGGTCGGTCTTCCTCGGTTTTGGCGGTGGGCGCGGGGTCGGTACGGGCGTCGGGACCATGTTGGTGATCCAGCCCCTCGCCGTGATCCTCGCGACGCCCGTTTTCGTCGGCGCAATCCTGCTGACGCGCTACGTATCGCTTGGCTCGCTCCTCGGCTCCGCGGCGATGTTCCCCGCCATGGTCATCCTGTGGCTCGTCTGGAGCGGCGCGATCCCGCCCGCCTACCTGGTCTACGCGGCGGTTGGTCCCGTGCTCATCTGGGTCGCCCACGCCGACAACATCGAGCGGCTCATGAAGGGCACCGAGCGCAAGTTCGACCTTTCGCTCCTCTCACGAGGCCGAACGCACCAGAGCTAGGCCGAGTCGGCATCGTGCCGCTCGTCGTCGGCTGCGCGTTGCTGGGACTCGGTCGCCTGGCGTCACGCGTGGCCTGGCAAAAGTGACGCCTGTGGATACCCCGGCCGTGCCTGGCACGAAAAACGACTCGGGCTGGCTGACGAGCCCGAGTCGTTGTCTCGCGGGTCGGGCGGCTGGGCTGCCGCTCCGAGAAAAGGACTGAGAGGAGTGGGAACTAGGCGCCCCGGATGCTCCGGAAGCAGTCGCTGCAGTAGACCGGCTTGCCGCTGGTCGGGCGGAATGGGACCTGGGCATCGCGACCGCAGTTGCTGCACGTCGCGGTGAACATCTCGCGGGGACCACGCTCGTAGCCGACGGAGCTGTAGCCACCGCCGCCGCTGTAGCCGCCACTCGAGTACCCACCACCTGCCGCGTTGCGGGCCGCCTTACGGCTCGCTCGGCAGCTGGGACAGCGGCGCGGCTCCGTAAAGCCGCGCTGGGCATAGAAGTCCTGCTCACTCGCTGTGAACACGAACTGCTGTCCGCAGTCGGCACAGGTCAGGGTTTTGTCGTTGTACACCGAATCGAAACTCCTCTCGGTAGCTGCGCGATCCCCTGTTTCTCGCGTCAGCCGTGAGAGGAGTCCAAGTCGATCGTGGAGCTACGCGTTTTTGTTGCGGGCCATCCCGCAAGTTATCGGCGGGACTCTACACGCTGAATTGGCGCCTGTACAGTGGGACTTCCGATGGAGCGGTGCTTCCGCCCGCCGTTAGCCTGAATCGGCTACGGCCCAGCCTCGCGAACGCTCCACGGCCCGCTGCCAGCCGCGGTACAGCCGGTTCCTTCGACCCGACTCCATCTTCGGGCTGAATCGCCGGTCGAGGGCCCAGTTCGACCTGATCTCGTCGAGCCCGCTCCAGAAGCCGACAGCAAGCCCTGCGAGGTAGGCCGCGCCGAGGGCGGTCGTCTCGACGACGACGGGCCGTTCGACCTCGACGTCCAGGATGTCGGCCTGGAACTGGAGGAGCGCATCGTTGGCCGCCGCCCCGCCGTCGGCCTTCATCGACCGCAGGACCGTGCGCGTATCGGCGTTCATTGCGTCGACGACGTCGCGAACCTGGTAGGCAATCGACTCGATCGTCGCCCGCGCCACCTCGGGCAGGCCCGTTCCGCGCGTCAGACCGACGAGGACGCCGCGCGCCTGCTCGTCCCAGTACGGCGCGCCAAGACCGACGAAGGCGGGCACGAGATAGACGCCCTCGTCAGGCTTCGCGGTGGCCGCGAGTCTCTCGACGTCGGCCGAGGCGACGATCGCCCGCAGGCCGTCGCGCAGCCACTGGACGGCCGCACCGGCGACGAACACGGAGCCTTCGAGCGCGTACGTCAACGGGGCGTCCGGACGGAGCTGCCACGCCACCGTCGTCAGCAGTCCGTGCCGGGACGCCACCGCGCGCTCCCCGGTGTTGAGGAGAAGGAAGGCCCCCGTTCCGTACGTGGTCTTCGCCTCGCCCGGCGCGAAGCAGGCCTGCCCGAACGTCGCGGCCTGCTGGTCCCCGGCGACTCCCGCGATCGGGATCTCGCCGCCAAAGAGGTCTGCCTGGGTCGAACCGAAGACCTCCGATGACGAGCTCACTGCCGGCAACACGCTTCGGGGAACGTCCACCTCGTCCAGGAGCTCGTCGTCCCAGCGCCGTTTGTGGATGTCGAACAGCATCGTCCGGCTCGCGTTCGAGACATCCGTCGCGTGGACCCTTCCGCCGGTCAGGCGCCAAAGCAGGAAGCTGTCGACCGTGCCGAATGCGAGCTCCCCTCGCTCGGCGCGCGCGCCCAGGCCGGGCTCGGATCGCAGGATGTGGCGGATCTTCGGGCCCGAAAAGTAGGCGTCGATCGGAAGGCCCGTGCGAGACCGAACCTTGTCGGCCAGGCCGCGACGCCGTAGCTGCTCACAGAAGTCGGCCGTGACCCGGCTCTGCCAGACGATGGCAGGCGCGACGGGGCGGCCGCCCTCCCGTTCCCAGACGATGGTTGTCTCGCGTTGATTGGTGATCCCGATCGCGGCGATGTCCTCCGCCCGCGCCGACGCCCGCGCCAGCGCTTCCCGCGCGGAGGCGAGCTGCGTCTCCCAGATCTCGTTCGGGTCCTGCTCGACGTGACCCGGCGCCGGGAAGGACTGCGCGAGCTCGCGAGCCGCCGATGACACAACCGTCCCCGCCCGGTCGAACACGATGGCCCGCGACGAGGTCGTCCCCTGGTCCAGGGCCAGGATGTAACGGGCGCCCCCTGCCGCGGTCACGGAACGTCGAACTGCCGGTGGGCGGAGGCCAGGTACGCCTCGAGCTCATCGACCTGCCGACCAACGTCCCAGCCGAGCTCCCCACCCAGGATCTCGGCCACCCGCGGCGCGACATCCTCGGCCCGGTCGGGACGTTCGAGCCCCAGTCGCGTGCGCCGAGCGAGGAAGTCCTCGATCGAGAGCGCGAGCTCGTGGCGAGCCGACCAGACGATCTCCGCCTCCAGGAGATCCGAATCCGTCACCAGGAGGCGAAGGTGGCCGGTGTGCTGGCCGAGGTCGACCACGTCGGTCGCCTCCGCCCCGTGGCGCACCACCAGGCCGGCGGCCACGCTCGCCTCAACGTCGTGGGATTCCAGCCGCCTGGCAAGGTTCTCCGCGATGCGCGCGAGGCGATCGGGCTCGGCGGCGCCGGCGATCGGCAGGTTGTCGGTTGCGGACGGCGGCGCACCAGCCCCGAGCGCAGCATCGACCGCATCGCGCGCCATGAGGCGGTACGTCGTGTACTTGCCGCCCTGGATCCGCGTCAGGCCGTCGGCGTCCACCCGAACGCGGTGCTCTCGCGATACCTTGACGGTCGAACCACGCGCGGAGCCCTCGGAGACCAGTGGTCGGACTCCCGCGTACGCACCGAGGAGGTCAGCTCGGGTCAGGTCGAGCGTGAGCCGCCGGTTGACCGTCTCGAGGATCTCGTCGACTTCCTCGGCCGTCGGCCTGATGTCCTCCGGGCGACCCTCGTACGGGCGGTCGGTCGTGCCGATCAGCCAGTGGGAAGGCCACGGGATCAGGAACGCCACCCGGCCGGGCAGTCTCAGGGTCAGCCCGGTGGAACCGGGGATCCGGGAACGGGAAACCAGGACATGGGTTCCTCGCGATGGCCGGATTTTCGACCGCCCAGTGGAACTGCCGGCCGCGAACGGGCCTTCAGCGTCGGCCGACCACGGACCAGTCGCATCGATCACGGCCTTCGCGCTGACCGCGGTCTCGTCACCGCTTGACCGATCTCGCACGCGGACGCCCGAAACGCGTTCGCCTTCGCGCAGGACCTCTACTGCCTGGGCGCGGGTCAGGACAAGCCCGCCGATCGAGCGCGCTGTCCTGGCGACCGCCAACGCGAAACGAGCGTCGTCCTCGACACCGTCGTGGTAGAGGAAGCCACCGCGCAGCCGTTCGCGCCGAAGCGCGGGAGCGAGCTCGAGCGCCTGCTCGACGCCGACGAACCGGTGCCGGCCGCCGTCCCCTGCAGCGCCGAGCATGTCGTACAGCGTCAGACCCGTGGCATAGAACGGCCGGTGGAGCGGCGTCCCGAAGACGGGAAACAGGAATGGCTCGAGGCGAACCAGGTGCGGCGCGAGCCTCAGCAACAGGGCTCGCTCGGCGAGGGCCTCCCGCACGAGCCCGAAGCGGAACTGCTCCAGGTAGCGCAGGCCGCCGTGGATGAGCCCCGACGACCGGCTGCTTGTGCCGGACGCGATGTCTTCCCGCTCGACGAGGGCGGCCCGCAGGCCGCGGCTCGCCGCATCGAGGAGGCAGCCAACCCCGGTGATGCCGCCGCCGACCACGAGAACGTCGAACGTCTCGCTCGTGAGGCGATCCCAGTCCCTGGCCCGGCGCTCCACCGGATCCAGCGCAGGCATCGATGGCGCCGTGCCGCCGCGGGGCGAGATGGCGGCCGCGGGTGACCCGGAAGCGGGCCGGTCAGTCAATCGGCGGGGGGACGCCGGCTGACGCGGTAGAGCATCAGCGCGGTGCCCAGCACCAGGACCGCGATCACGACCGGCGTCTGGAAGACGAGATCCTTGCCGACGCCCGGGATGACGCCGGTCACCACTGATAGGCCGAGCACGATGACGACGAGCGCCGCAGCAACGAGCAAAACGTCTCGCAGGGTCGCCGTTCGGACCTCAGCCACGGTGTGCCTCAGCCACGGTATGCCTCAGCCACGGTATGCCTCAGCCACGGTGTGTGTCAGCCACGCTATGCCTCAGCCACGATCGGCCTCCGCCGGGATGCCGATCGGGGCGACAAGTACGCTCCCAGCCAGCGCGGCACCGCGGCGGGTAAGGAGCCCGGTCTTCGGTCGATGGAAGGTCACGGTGAGATCAGCGCGCACAACGGGTTCGGAAGGCTCGCCTGACGTCAGGTCGACCGCGGTCGGCGTGTCGACAGCGACGACCGGGACGCCTGCGCTCCGCGCCCGGTTGACGACCTCGACCGCCGAACGGATGGGATCACGCAACGCGCCTCGAACGCCGGTACCCAGGAGGGCATCGACGACGACGGAGGCCTTCTCCACGCCTCTGGCGACCACCGCCAGGTCGCGCGCCGACTCCGCGTGCATCCGCGTCACTCCGGCCTCGGACGCAAGTCGATCCCAGTTGCGAGAGGCGTCCGGCGTGCCGGGTCGGGCCTCGGTCGAGACGAGGACCGCCACGACCCGCGCGCCCACACGCGCCAGGCGCCTCGCCATCACGAACCCGTCGCCGCCGTTGTTCCCCGGACCCGCGAGTACGAGGATCGAACCGCTTCCCCACCTTCCCCGCTTGACCGCGAGGGCACGTGTTGCTGCGGCCGCGGCTGTACCGGCATGCTCCATCAGGACGGAAGCCGGAACGCCGAAGCGCTGCGCGCGACGGTCTGCCCCCGTCATCGCCTCAGCGGTCATCGGACTTCTGCCCGCGCCGCCACGCCAGCGGTCGGCGAGCTCGTCGAGGCCGAGCTCGAACAGTGCCGGATCGTCCGCCGGAAGGAGCCCGTGCCTGGTGGCCGACCCATCCGACGTCGCCACGGCTCCCGACGCATCCCTCTCCGGCGTGCTCATTTCGACAGCCTAGCCGAGGGCGCCGGGCATCGCTCCGGACATTGGGAGGCGCGCGACCCGGGCGCGGTCCGGATGCCGCTCGAGGAGGCCATCTCGTTCGAGTGCGCCAAGTGCCGTGTCGATCGCGTCCTCGCCGTGAGCACCGATGGGTTGATCGAACGGAACCCAACTCCGGTCGGCGGCATCACGAAGCCGTTCGACGATCCGGCCGCGCAGCCAGCGTGACGATGCCTCAAAGCGGACGGGCGCCTGCCGCGTCTCGCGCGCCACCCTCCGACTGGGTGTGGCGGCCCACGCGCAGAAGGCGTTGAGCGGACAGACCTCGCACGAGGGTTTTGAGCTGCGGCAGACGGTCGCCCCAAGATCCATCATCGCGTGCGTCCATTCGCCGGGGCGCCCTGCAGGCACCAGGCCGTCCGCCAGGGCCTGGACTTCGCTGCCTGGGAATGGTTGCGCCATGCCCGTCAGACGTCCCAGGACCCGCCCGATGTTCGTGTCCACGGGCGCGGCTGGATCGCCGAAAGCAATGGCAGCGACCGCGCGGGCGGTGTACGGGCCGATCCCGGGCAGGCGCTCAAGTGCCTCGACGCTTCGTGGGAGCCGCCCGCCGCTCTCCGCAACCACGACTCGCGCGAGCCGGTGGAGGCTGACGGCGCGACGGTTGTAGCCGAGTCCCGCCCAGGCGCGGAGGACATCGCCGAGGTCAGCGGCGGCCAGCACCTCGATCGTGGGAAATCGTTCGAGGAAACGTGCCCAGGCGTCCCCCACCCGACCGACCTGGGTCTGCTGGAGCATGACCTCCGAGACCAGCACGGCGTACGGATCCCGCGTCCTCCGAAACGGGAGGTCGCGGCGGTGCCCCTCGAACCACGACAGGACCGCGTGCTGAATGTCGCGCTGTCGTTCGCTCTGCGGGATCGCGGCCGGCCGGACGCTCAGGTCAGCTCCGGATCATGACGTGCTTGACGACCGTGTAGTCCTCGATTGCGTAGGCCGACTGGTCCTTACCGTATCCGGACTCCTTGAAACCGCCGTGCGGCATCTCGGAAACGAGCGTGAAGTGGTCGTTGACCCAGACCGTCCCGAACTGGATGGCCTTCGACACGCGCAGGGCGCGCCCGATGTCGCGTGTCCAGACGGACGCAGCCAGGCCGAACCGCACGTCGTTCGCCCAGGCGATCGCCTGATCCTCGTCGCCGAAGCGCTGGACGGTGACCACCGGCCCGAAGACCTCGTCCTGGACGATCTCCGAACGCTGGTCGGGGCCGGCGATGACGGTCGGCTCGTAATAGGCGCCCTTGCGATCGGGCGACCGCCCGCCGACCACCACCTCCGCCCCAGGGCGCGCGCGATCGACCATGCCCGCGACCCGGTCAACCTGCGCATGCGAGATCAACGAGCCCATCTCCAGCTCGTCGCCGGGAGTGGGATCGCCCCACTTCATGTCGCGCACGTGCTCGCTGAGCTTCGACACGAAATTCTCGTAGACGCCCGAACCTGCGATGACCCGGGTCGCCGCGGTGCAGTCCTGGCCGCTGTTCCAGTACGAGGCGAATCTCAGGGTTTCGGCGACGAGGTCGAGATCGGCGTCGTCGAAGACGATCACCGGCGCCTTCCCGCCCAGCTCCAGGTGAAGGCGCTTGACGCCATCCGCGGCAATGCGCGCGATCTTCTTGCCGGTGTCCGTGTCGCCGGTCAACGAGATCATGCCTACCCTGGGATGCGCGACGAGGGCCGGCCCGATCGCGTCGCCGGTTCCCGAGATCACGTTCAGCACTCCTTCGGGAAGAACCTCCGCGGCCAGCTCCGCGAAACGCAGGGCCGTGAGCGGCGTCCGGGCCGACGGCTTGAGCACGACCGTGTTTCCCGCCGCGAGCGCGGGGCCGATCTTCCAGCCGGCCATGTAGAGCGGGTAGTTCCACGGCGCGATCGAGGCCACGACGCCCACGGGCTCCCGGCGGATCAGCGAGGTCCGGTCCGCGATGTACTCATTGACCGCCTTGCCCTCCATATTCCGCGCCGCCCCGGCGAAGAAGCGCAGGTTGTCGGCGATGGCCGGCATGTCGACGGCCGCCACGTTGAGGGGCTTGCCGGTCTGGCTGCTCTCGAGCCGCGTCAGCTCGTCGGCGTTCGTCTCGACGATGTCGGCCAGCTTGAGGAGCGCCGTCATGCGCTCCTGGGGCGTCGTCTTCTGCCAGGTTTCGAACGCCTTGGCCGCTGCCTGGACCGCA
>DASXSA010000058.1:0-7572 GCA_036506235.1 Candidatus Limnocylindrales bacterium
TTCACGATCGTCGCCGGTTACACCCTGCTGCAGCGGCGCTACCCGATCCAGGCGATCGGCTTCCTGCCTGTTGGTGTCGCGCTGGGCCTGCTGTTGTACGCAGCCTCACTGCCGTCCGACATCAAGCCCCTCGTGCCCGCCCTCGAGAACCGGCCGTTGCTGACGATCCACGTGGGCATGGCCACGATCGCCTACGGCATCTTCGCAACGAGCTTCGCGGCGGGGGTCGGGTACCTCATCCAGGGCAGGAACGACCGGTTCGCGTGGCTGCCGTCGCACAAGGTCCTCGACGAGGTCGCTTACCGTGCGGTTGTGATCGGCTTCCCGATCTTCGCGACGATGATCATCCTGGGCTCGTGGTGGGCCTCGATCGCCTGGTCGCGCTACTGGGGCTGGGACCCGAAGGAGACGGCCGCGCTCGTGACGTGGCTGACCTACGCCGTCTACCTCCACGCACGAAACCAGAAAGCATGGGCGGGCCGGCCGGCTGCTCTGCTGCTGGTGGTCGGGTTCGGGATGGTGCTCGTGACCTACTCCGGCAGCCTCTGGTTCAACGGCCTGCACGCGTACAGCGGGTTGTGACATGACCGCCGGGCGCGCGTTCGTCCGGCGAGGTGCCGCCGCCGCAGTCAGCTGCGTGCTTCTTGCCGCGGGCCTGGCCGGCTGCAATCTCCTGTTCGGAGGCTCGGACAGCGGCTCGTTCTTCGCAACGCCGAGCGGCGGGATCATCGGGCCGTCGCCACGGGCCACCTACACGAGCGGGTCGGCGACGATCACCCTGGGCGACGGCGCCGTTGTGAAGCTCGACCGTCTCAACGGCGGCGCGCAGCTTCTGGCGGGCTTCGGGGCGAACGTCCGATGGTCGAACACGCAGGGCTGGTCGATGCGCGTCGCAGGAGCGGGGATGGACCTCGGTGGAGGGCTGCCCCCGGCCGAGACTGCGGCGTTCCTGACACTCGACCGGATCGTCGCCGGCAAGCATCTGTCGACGCTCGATCCGACCCGCTGTGTCGTGACGGTCACAACGGTCGACGAGAAGGCACTCCGAGGGAAGGCGTCGTGCAAGGGCCTCGAGTGGGTGGACGCGCTCGACGTCCCGACCCTCGGCGAGCCGCCCGACACCGGGGCGCCGAAGTTCGACGCGGAGATCACCTTCGAGGCGACCAGCTAGGTCTCGGCACGGTCCCGGCGACGGCCGATGATTGGCGGCATGGACCGGCTGTCGATCGAGTATCTCGAAGACCGACCCGAGGTCATCCCGGCCATCGCGCGGTGGGTCTGGCAGGAGTGGGGGTTCGCGTCCGTCGAGGCATGCGCGGGCCACCTCGTCGAATCGCACCGGGGTGCCCTGCCCAGCCGGTTCGTGGCGATCGTGGCCAAGGAGCCGGTAGGCATCGTCAACCTGATCGAATGCAACCTGCCGCCTCGCTGCCACCTGACGCCCTGGCTGGCCGGCCTGTTCGTCCACCCCAACCATCGAGACAGGGGCGTCGGCACGGCCCTCACGCGCTTCTGCGAGGCGGAGGCGGCAGCGCTCGGCGTCCGCACGCTCTACCTGTACACCGAGCGGGCGGAGGGGTTCTACCAGCGCCTCGGCTGGACCACCGTGGAGTCGGTCGAGTGGGAAGGCGAACCCGTGGCGGTGATGTCGCGGGAGCTTCGGGCACACGCCCAGGACAGCTGACCCCGAGCCCTCGACGAGTCAGGTGTGCGGCACGGACCGGAAGCCTGTCGACGACCGTCAAAGCTGGTCGGAGAGAGTAAAACTCGGCTTCCGTTATCCGCATCGCGCGTCCGGTAACAATGGCCGCGAATGAGGAGCGCCAGGATGACGGCTGGCAACAGGCTGCAACCGAGGCTCGTGTTGCTGTGCGGCCTCCCTGCATCGGGGAAGACGACGCTCGCGCGCGAGCTTGCGGACGCTTATGGCGCGGTGCGGCTCAACCCGGATGAGTGGGAGTCGGCGTTGGGCGTTGATCCGTTCGACGAGGGCTTCCAAGCCAGGCTCGAAGCGGAATTCTGGGAACTTGCGCAGCGGCTCCTCGTGCTGGGAACCTCGGTTGTGCTCGAATGGGGTTTCTGGGCTCGCTCGGAGCGCGATGAGAAGCGCGAGGCCGCACGAACGCTCGGCGTCGCGGTCGAACTCCGTTTCCTCGATGCGCCCTACGATGAGTTGGTGGGGCGGGTCGTGGCTCGTCATGCCGCCGGCGGCATCGCCATCACCGAGAGTCACATGGAGCGGTATCGAGGCGCCTTCCAGCCGCCGACACGCGATGAGTTGGCCCTGTATGACCCCCTCTACCCGAATCAAACTGAGACACTACGCGGTCCGACTACCGAGTGACCGCAGAGAGCCTTGCCAGGCGCCACGACGTGCTTCGTAGCCGCGGGATGACTACCTGATCCGGAGGCGGTTCCGGCGCAGGCGGCCATCCTTCCTACCCCGGCGTGGCCTCGGCAGGGTTGCGTGTGCCGCGACCTGTCTCCGCGGCGACGCGGTTCGGTCAGTGCGGCTCCCCGTCTCCTCCGTTCCGCCGTCGACGCGGCGGTGACCGGCGCGGGGCTGACCGCTCCGAGTCGACGTCCGCCGCGATCGGCATCCCCGCTCTGACCGAGCCCGCCACCGAAGCGGCGATCGCAGGCTCCTGCACCGGCGGCGTCCACTCGGCGCTCTCGGGTTCGCGCTCGCCCAGGAAGGGCCGGAACTGCACGATGGTTCGCTCGAACGGCTTGGCGAGCTCGGGATGTGCCGCCTCGACGCCGGCGAATACCCATTCCAGCTCGTCCGCGATGAGCTCGTCGCGCTCGATGAGCGCCTCCGCGAGCGCGCGAAGAGCCAGTTCCTTCGCCTTGAGCAGCCGCTGCGTCTCGTCGTATAGCTGGTCGAGCAGCTCGTTCGCCGCGCGGTTGTAGGGCATCGGCGGGCTGCCCGGCGGTGCGACCGGAGCCACCAGCTTGGTCGGGCCCATGCCGAACTGCGCGACGTAGTGGAGCGCGCGCATCGTGGCCGCCTGGAGGTCGCTCGCGGCGCCCGTGCGTTGCGCGCCGAAGAACACTTCCTCGGCCGCCCGCCCGGCCAGCGCAACCATGATCGTGGTCTCGAGCTGCTTCGCGTTGTGTGACGTGCGCTCCTCGCGCGGCATCGGCTGGACGTAGCCCAGCGCGTGCCCGCGCCGGATGATCGTCGCCTTGGCGATCCGGTTCTCCGGCTGGAGGTAGCGGGCCGCCACCGCGTGGCCGGCCTCGTGGTAGGCCGTGTCGCGGCGGTCCTCCTTGTTCCACGACCGGATCGGCTGCTTGATGCCGAGCGTCCGGGCGTCCGCGGCGTTGAGCCAGTCCTTGTAGGTCAGCTCGGATCGCCCGTCGTCGTGTGCCGCGATGAGGGCCTCGTTGATGATCGTCTTGATCATGATCGGGGTCCATCCGATCGAGTCGGTCACCATCAGTTCGAGCGGAATCTCGGGGTCGTGCGCCTTCAGATCGAGGTAGTGCTGCACGATGTCCCTCCGTCCGTCGGCATCGGGCTCGTGGACGACGATCGTCCGGTCCAGCCGCCCGGGTCTGGTGAGTGCCGGATCCAGGACTTCGGGCCGGTTCGTTGCGCCGATGACGAACACGACCGGCTTCGGCGGCACCGGTCCCCGTACGAGGCCGAGCCAGCGCAGGATCTTGCGCGAATACCGGTCCTCGACCAGTTGTCCCAGCGAGTCCATCTGGTTGAGCATCGCGTTCAGGCCCAACCGGCCGCCACCGAACATCCCGCCAGCCATCATCCCGACCTGCTGCTGGCCGCCCTGGACGCCGCCCCGGCTGTAGCCGATCGAGTCGAGCTCGTCCATGAACAGGATGCACGCCCCCCGGTTGCCGGGCGCCGCGTACTTCCGGCCGTAGCCCCGCGCCTGGCGGAACAGCGAATTCATGATCAGGGCGTCGATGCCCAGGAACATCGACGTGAGTGAGCTCGCGTCGACGTAGATGAACGGGATGCCCGCCTCGGCCGCGATGCAGCTGGCGAGGAACGTCTTGCCGGTGCCGGGCGAACCCGACAGCAGCATGCCCTTGGGCATCTCGCCGCCGCGCAGCTCGAACTCCTTGACGCCCTGCAGGATGCGCACGGTGCTGCGGGCGTGCTCCAGGAGATCCGGCTGTCCCCGGTAGTTCTCGAACGTGAGCCCGAGCTGCGGGTCGTCGGGGGTCACGACATACTTTCGAGGCCGGGAGAGGAACCAGAACAGCGCGCCGAACTGCACGATCATGAAGAGGACCGCGAACATCAGCTGGATGCCCAGCAGCGGCGCGTACGCGAAGAAGCCAAAGAGGCCTTCGACGACGTCCCGAGCACCGACCATGAACAGGACGGCAACGGCCAGCAGTCCCAGGACGACCAGCCGTCGCCGGTTCTTCTCGAGCACGTAAGCGGAGGTGGCCATTCCCGCGCGAACGCCTGAACGGGCTCGCATCACGCCGGCTCGCATGGCCACGCCTCCTTCGGATCAGTTGATTCCAACGATTGCTCCGTTCTGGACACGCAGGAAGAAGCCGCGCGCGACCTTCTGCCCCTGCGAAGACGTGCCGACCGCGACGTAGGCCGCCAGTTCCTGGTCACCCAGGCGCGACGCGCTCACGAAATCGATCGCCTTGATGTCGACCAGCGGGTCGATTGCGGTCTGAAGCTTGGGCAGGTCGTCGGCGGTGATCATCGTGGCCAGGTGGCGGGCGTCGCCCTTGATGAGGTCGTCGACGACCGCCCGCGCGGCTGCCGGCTCGGTCGTGGCGACGAAACCCGGCGCTGTGGACGGGAGCCCGCCTTGAACGGGGTGCGCCTGCAGCTGCAGGTAGCCGATCGACCCGGCGACGAACCCGGCCAGGAAGATGGCAACGGTCACCACCGCGCGGACAGGTCCGGGCTCGGGAATGGGCGCGTGCCTAGTCAACGTGGATGACCTTCCCGTCGACGAGCGTCAGGGTGTACGGCACGAGCACCTCCGGAGCGCCCTCCTTGCGGTACTCGACCACGTAGCACTGGATGACCTCTCCGGCGACCGAAGAACCGCCGATGAAGCGCATCGCGACCGGTTTGAATCCGCCGGTATCCCTGGGAGGATTCGCCAGGGCGACGGCCTGCGAGACGACGTCAACCTTGCCGCTCAGCGCGAGCAGGCCCTCCCGGTCGCTGGCCAGGTAGCTGAGCATGTACTGGCGCGCTTCCGGCAGCTCGGTCGTCGAGAACAGGGAAACCCGCCCGATCAACTGAGTGCCAAATCCGGTAAGGAACACTCCCACCAGCGCGCCCGCCAGCGCGAGGCCGACGACGGAACGGATGGTGGCAATTCGGCGGCGCATTGGCTTGGATCCTGGGCGAAATCCGCTGTGTCGGTTGTTACGTCCCGTGGGCGGTCATGGACTTGTCTCGAAATCCTGCCCGCTGCGGGCTGTCCGGCTAGTACACGCCTGTGGCATAGGTTCTGCAACCGGACCTTCTGCACGCACGCGTTTCAGGTTTCTGGCTTTGCCGCCTAGACCTTGGGCAGTGCGGCCAGCGCGGCTTCGTTCGGCGTGTACTCGTAGTCGGGCAGCGAGCCCTGCAGGAACTTCTCGTAGGCAGACAGGTCGAAATGGCCGTGCCCGGAGAGGTTGAACAGGATGACCTTCGCCTCGCCCGAGGCCTTCGCCTTGGCAGCTTCGTCGATCGCCACCCGGATCGCGTGCGCCGACTCGGGCGCCGGGAGGATGCCCTCGGCCCGCGCGAACGCGACCGCGGCGGCGAACGCCTCCCCCTGGTTGATCGCCGCGGCCTCGATGTCGCCGTGGTTCTTCAACAGCGAGACGAGCGGCGCCATGCCGTGGTAGCGAAGGCCGCCCGCGTGGATCGGCGCCGGAATGAAGTCGGAGCCGAGGGTGTACATCTTGACGAGCGGCGTCAGCTTGCCGGTGTCGCCGAAATCGTAGGCGTACCGGCCCTGGGTCATCGACGGCGCGGCCTTCGGCTCGACCGCGATCACCCGTCGCTTGCGACCGCCGCGGAAATTCAGGCCCAGGAATGGGAACGCGATGCCGGCAAAGTTGGACCCGCCGCCGGCGCAGGCGATCACGATGTCCGGGTCGTCGCCGGCCATCGCCATCTGCTCGATGGCCTCCTGGCCGATGACGGTCTGATGGAGCAGCACGTGGTTGAGCACCGACCCGAGGCTGTACTTCGTGTCGTCGCGCGTCGCGGCATCCTCGACCGCCTCGCTGATTGCGATGCCCAGGGAGCCGGGGTTGTCAGGCGACTCCTCGAGCACCTTGCGACCGTAGTTCGTGGTCGGTGAGGGGCTGGGCACGACCTCCGCGCCGTACGTCTCCATGAGGATTCGGCGGTACGGCTTCTGATCGTACGAGGCGCGGACCATGTAGACCTTGGATTCGAGGTCGAACAGGGAGGCCTCGAATGCCAGCGCGCTCCCCCACTGCCCGGCGCCGGTCTCGGTTGCGATTCGCTTGGTGCCTTCCTCCTTGTTGAAGAAGGCCTGCGCGATGGCGGTGTTCGGCTTGTGGCTGCCGGCCGGACTCACGCCCTCGTACTTGAAGTAGATATGGGCCGGCGTGTCGAGCACCTTCTCGAGCCGCCGGGCGCGAATCAGCGGCGTCGGCCGATACAGGCGATAGGCCTCCCGCACAGGCTCGGGGATCTCGATCTCGCGCTCGCCCGACACCTCCTGGCGGATGAGCGCCATCGGGAAGAGGGGCGCGAGGTCACCGGGCCCGATGGGCTGGCCGGTCCCGGGATGGAGGACCGGTTCGGGCGGGACCGGGAGGTCGGCGATGATGTTGTACCAGCTCTTCGGAATGCGACCCTCGTCGAGAACGAACTTGGTCCGCGGGGCGTCGTCTCGCTCGACCTGCACGTCGCTCTGGCTCATCGCGCGCTCCTCACTCGCCCGGGCCGGGAAGCCGCCTCTCCGGCTGGCGTTTCATTGCCCGCTGGTGTTCGTTGCCCGCTGGTGTTCGTTGCCCGCTGGCGTTCGTTGCCCGCTGGCTCCGTTGACCGCTGGCTCCGTTGCCCGCTGGCTCGGTTGCCCGCTGGCTCCGTTGACCGCTACTTTCGTCGCCGGCCGGCTTCGCCCGAGGAAACCGCATTGTGTCAGACCTTCCGCCGAAACGGCCAGAGCGTGGATGCCGAGGCAGCTCCGGGCCCAAATCGCGCGCCGAGCCCCACCGCCATTCACCCAGGGGCTGGCATCACCAGATACCGGCTTGAAACCGCACGCTCATTCACCCATGGACTCGTAAGCGGAAATCCGCTCGTCGCGACGCGGCACGGCCGCGAAATGGAACGTGGGCGGGAGCCAAAGACCCTCGGCCCGAGGACGTCGATCCGATTACCAGTCCTCCAGTGACTAGATGTGGGAAACCGGGTTGCGGGAAGGCCGGGGGCCGCGTCGCTCGAGCCGCGGTGGCGGCGCTGCCGCGTCGCTCGAGCGGCGGTGGCGGCGCTGCCGCGTCGCTCGAGCCGCGGTGGCGGTGCTGCCGCGTCGCTCGAGCGGCGGTGGCGGCGCTGCCGCGTCGCTCGAGCCGCGGTGGCGGTGCTCC
>DASXSA010000059.1:0-7038 GCA_036506235.1 Candidatus Limnocylindrales bacterium
CTCCGACTCGCCCGACGTCGAGCAGGTCCTCTTCGGCAGCAACGGGATCGCCACGACCATCCGGCCGGGCTCGCTCGTCATCGACTGCTCGACCATCTCGCCCACCGTCACCTGGAACGCCGCCCAGCGGCTCGCCCAACAGCAGGTCCAGCTCGTCGACGCGCCGGTCAGCGGCGGATCCGAGGGCGCCCAGAAGGCGACCCTCACGATCTTCGTCGGGGGCGAGCCAGCAGCGGTCGATCGCGCCCGACCGATCCTCGAGGCACTCGGAAAAACCATCACGCATCTCGGCCCGAGCGGCTCGGGCCAGGCCGCGAAGGCCGTCAACCAGGTGATCCTCGCGGGCACTTACCTGGGCGTCGCGGAAGGCATCGTCCTCGCCCTCAAGTCGGGCCTCGACGTCGAGCAGGTAGTCGCCGCGCTCGGTGGCGGCGCGGCTCAGAGCTGGGTGCTGGCCAACCGGAGCGGGCGAATGATCGCCAACGAGTACCCGCTCGGGTTCAAGACCGTGCTCCATCGAAAAGACCTGCAGATTGCGCTCGACCTCGCGGCCGACGTCGGCGCGGCACTTCCAATCTCCGCCCTCTGTGCGCAGATCGAAACGAGCCTGATTGCGCAGGGCTACGCCGACGAGGACATGTCGGCCGTCGCCCGAACGATCCGGCAGCTTGCGGGCCTGAATGCTCCCGCCTCGCCCAAGCGGAGGGCCGCCACGAAGAGCGGCTGACCGTCCGGGCTCGAGCACCCGCCCGAGCGCTCGACTTCCTAGACGGCCCCGACCTCCAGCGGCAGGGCGTCCGGCTGGCCGACCGGCAGCATGGGGTGGCCCAGCCGGTCGGAGTAGCGCGGCCGGAAACGCGCTTCGTTGTACATCGTCGGCACGTCCACCCGCCGGGGCGGGACGCCCGGTCCGGGCAGGTCGATGTGTGCGTACTTCCCGTCGCGGATCGCCACCATTCGCCCGCTCAGACCCTCGCTGATGAGGTCCATCGCGACGTTGGCGAAGGTGATCGCGACCATCTGGTCGAGCGAGTCCGGCTCGCCGCTGCGCAGGTCGTACGTCAGCTCGCTGGCGACCGTCTCCTCGCCGGAGCGTCGATGGATCTCCTCTGCCAGGACCTCGCCGACGTTCGACTTGTGCCGGTGGCCGTATGCATCGGCCTCGCCGACGTCGGTCAGGCGGCCGCCACGCCACATCGCGCCCTCGGCCGCCACCACGAGGGCGTAGTGGCTGGGATTCAGGCGTTTGTCGGCAAGCAGGACTTCGACCAGGGGCTCGAGGTCGAACGGCGACTCGGGGATGAGGCAACGGGCCGACGAGACGTAGGCCGTGTACAGCGCTGTGAAGCCGCAGTCTCGGCCGAAGATGCGGAAGACCCCGATTCGTTCGTGCGACCCGAGCGTCGTCCGCTGCCGCCCGATCAGCTCCTTCGCTCGCGTGATGGCCGACGAGAAGCCGATGCAGTACTCGGTGCCCGGCACGTCGTTGTCCATCGTCTTGGGGATCGCGATCAAGGGAATGCCGCGCTCGGACAGGGCGTGGGCAAAGCTCAGCGTGTCGTCGCCACCGATGGCCACCAGGTAGTCGAGTCCCAGCCGCTCGATGTTCTCGAGGACGATTGGCGTCAGGTCGTACACGCCGTCGTCGGACTGAAGGCTGGCGGCGCGCTCGGGCGACAGGTTCGGCGGCAGCCGCTCTGCGCGCATCTTGCGCGGGTTCGTCCGGGAGGTGTGGAGGACCGTGCCCCCACTCCGGTCGATCGTCCGCGTGTTGTCCCGATCGAGCCTGCGCAGGTAGTCGGGGTCGAGATCGGGTCCGGGGCGCATGTGGGTCAGGCCTTCCCACCCCCGGCGGATGCCGATCACCGAGTAGCCAAGCTCGGTCGAGCGATACGTGACGCTCTTGATGACCGGGTTGAGTCCGGGGACGTCTCCGCCACCCGTGAGGACGCCGATGCGACGGGAACTGGCCATCGACGGCCATCCTAACGGAGCGCCATCGCCGCCGCGACCTGCCTTGTATGATCCCGACCATGAACTACGAGCTGTTCATGGGCGAGGCCCTGGCCGAAGCCCGGCTCGCAGTCGATCACGGCGAGAGGCCCATCGCGGCCGTCGCCGTCGTCAACGACGCCATGGTCGCCCGAGCGCACGACCGGGTCCAGGAGACCAACGATCCGACGGCTCACGCCGTGGTCGTCGCCCTCCGCGAGGCGGCCCGCCGACTCGGCTCGTCGGACCTCAGCGACGCAACGATCTTCGCCACACGTGAGCCCTGCGCGATGTGCGTCGGTGCCCTCCTGGAAAGCGATGTGGCAGCGCTCGTGTACGCCGTCCCCAACATGGTCGACGGCGCGGCCGGGTCGGTCGTGCAGCTGGCGCAGCACGCCAGCCTGCCGAGGCGAATCAAGGTCGTCAGCGGCATTCGCCGCGACGAGGCGGAGGAGCTCTTCGCCGACCTGCCGGGGACGGCGGCGGCCGTTCGAACCGCCCCCTGAGGCCACGCCGGCCGCATTCCGGCCGGCTTGCCGAACCGCACTCGCTGCTTCATTTGCGGCGGTCTCCCCTCGAGGGATGCGGCGCCCCCTTTGGTATCCTCCCGCGCGGAGAGGTGTCCGAGTGGTTGATGGTGCCGCTCTCGAAAAGCGGTGTGCGAAAGCACCGTGGGTTCGAATCCCACCCTCTCCGCCACCCAATCCCCATTACTGACGCGCCTACGGGGTCGTAGCCGCTGTCGTGGCGCTCGCCCTCACACGAGGTCTCGGCGATCTGGCCGAACCCACTCCACCTTGCGGTTGCGGCTAGGCTGAGCCGTGCGCGGAGAGGTCGCCTAGAGGCCTAGGGCGCCGCACTGGAAATGCGGTATGGGGCAACCCATCGCGGGTTCGAATCCCGCCCTCTCCGCCACATGACTCCCGCCGGCGAAGTCTTCTCGCCGTGGATCCCCGGCCGGGAATGGGCTTGACTCGCAGTGGAGTCAAATCCCGGCATCAGCCTGCATGGACTCGCACGAAGCCTGCACGAACGAGGCCTCGAGGAACGTGGTGATGCCCGGCGGTGACTCCCAGCGGAGTCAGCTGGGTCGCCTCCCGCGCCGCACCCCAGGCAACTCCAGCCTGATCGGCCCACAACCCCCGCCTGCTATCATCGAAGGGCCGTGCTAGGCGGGGAACTAGCGGTGCCCTGTACCTGCAATCCGCTCCAGCAGGGCTGAATCCCCTCCCGAGGTCTCCGCTCTCGAGAGCCGCCGCTTCGAGCGACGTTGAGGGCCGGGTCCCGCGCAGCGGCGACTCGTGAACCGTGTCAGGTCCGGAAGGAAGCAGCACTAAGCGATCCTCGTCGGGTGCCGCGGAACGGCCTGGTCTGAGCCGTTCGGAGTGGTGGGCGCGGAAGCGTCCAGGTCGACGGAGGGTGCACGGCAAGTAACGGACGATGACAGGAGCGGCGTGACCTCGACCTCACCCCATCAGGCCCTCTACCGCCGGTGGCGCGCGCAAACATTCGGCGAAATCGTCGGCCAGCAGGCCGTCGTCACGACGCTTCGAAACGCCGTCCGCGCAAACGCCGTCGCCCACGCGATGCTCTTCGTCGGTCCGCGGGGCACGGGCAAGACGTCGATGGCCCGGATCGTGGCGAAGGCGCTCAATTGCACGAACCTCCAGGACGGGGAGCCCGACGACTCATGCGAGGCGTGTGTCGCCATCCGTGAAGGGCGCGCCCTGGACGTGGTCGAGATGGATGCCGCGTCGAACAACAAGGTCGACGACATGCGCGACCTGCTGCCTCGCGTCTACACGGCACCTTCAGACCTGCGGCGGAAAGTGTTCATCGTCGACGAGGTCCAGCGCATCAAGGAAGGCTGGGACGTCCTGCTGAAGACGCTCGAGGAACCGCCCGAGCATGTCGTCTTCATCTTCTGCACGACCGACAGCAGCCAGATCCGACCGGCGGTCGTCTCGCGCCTCCAGCGGTTCGATTTCCGACGCCTCACGGTGCCCGAGATCGAAGGCAAACTCCGCCGCATCCTGGCCGAAGACGGACGCCCGGCCGACGAGGACGCGATTCGCCTGATCGCCGAGCTGGCGGCGGGCGGCATGCGCGACGCCGAGTCGATGCTCGACCAGCTCCTGTCCGGCGGATCCGAACGCCTCACCGCCGAGAGTGTTCGCGACCTGCTGGGGCTGGCCGACGCGAAAACCGTGGTCGCCTTCGTCGACGCTGCCGTCAGCGGCAACGCGCTGGCCGGCATGGATGTTCTCGACGGACTCGAGGAGCGGGGTCGGGACCTCCGCTCGTTCATGGACCAGGCCGTCGAGGTGTTAAGGACGCGAATGGCCCAATCCTTTGGAGCCGGCGCCTCCGCCGACCGCTCTTCCCTGCTGGCCGCGGCCCACCGTCTGGCGGGGATCGATCCGGCTCGTGGCGGCCCCGGTGGCCTGCGGTTCCAGCTCGAGCTCGCCCTGCTGTCGGCCACAAAGGAACAGCCGATGGAGGCACCGAGCGCAAGCTCGACCCTGCCGGCCTCGGCCCAGGCCACAGTGCCGGCGGCAGCGCTCGCAGCGGCGCACGAAGCCGACAGCTCGACAAGCGTGGGAGACCAGGTACCCGCGACCTCCGGACGCGCCCGACGCTCCCGGCCAGCCGAGGCCGTGGCGGTCGAAGCCGTGGCGGCGGTCGAAGCTGTGGCGGCGGTCGAAGCCGCCGCACCGTCGTCCGAAGACGCGGCATCGTCGTCCGAAGAACATGCTGGGCTGCCGCCCGGAGAACCGGCACCAGCCGCGTCCGAGCAGACGGTCCCCTCCGCTCCGTCGACCGACCTCGAAGCCCTGCGCGCACGATGGCCGGAGATCGTGGCGGCGATCAGCCAGCATCCGCCGACCAAGCCGCTGATCGTGGCCTGCCGCCCGATCTCGGTCGAGGACGGGGTCGTTACCCTGGGCTTTCCGGAGGGGCAGAGCTTCCTCAAAGATGTCGCCGAACGTCGGCGGTCGGTCCTGGAGGACGGAATCGGCCGGTTTCTCGGTCGGACTGTCGCCGTCCGTTGTGTCGCGACCAACCTCGCGGTCGAGTCGCTGGGCGGGGACGACGAAGGCGCCAGGCTGCTCGCGGAAGCGCGTCGGATCTTCGCGGAAGACCTGGTCGACGCACGCGAGGTGAGCTGACCGAGCTCGGGATGCGTGCACGCGGGTGCCGCATCGCGCAGACTGATCCCGTGGGCGGAGCGAGGCGAGAAGGAGGATCGCGCCGATGAGCATGGCCAACCTGGCCCGCATGGCACAGCAAATGCAGCAGGAGATCGTGCGCGTCCAGTCCGAGCTCGAGTCCGCGACGGTCGAGGGGACGGCGGGAGGCGGTGCGGTCAAGGCCACGGTCACCGGTCGCCAGGAGCTGGTGAGCCTTGCGATCGATCCCGGGGCTGTCGACGCTGCCGACGTGGAGATGCTCCAGGACCTCGTCGTGGCGGCGGTCAACGATGGCCTTCGCGCATCGCGCGAGCTGGCCGAGTCGAAGATGGCTGCGGTCACGGGCGGCCTTCGCCTGCCGGGCATGTAGCTCGCCCCACCCAGCGTGGCCGCGCCTCTCGTCGAACCCGTCGCGCGCCTGATCGAGGCGTTCGCACGGCTGCCCGGCATCGGACCGAAGACAGCCCAGCGGCTGACCTACCACCTGCTGCGCACGCCGGATTCGGAAGCGCGGACGCTGGCCGCGGCGCTGGTCGCCATGCGGGACCAGGTAGTCTTCTGCGAGCGCTGCTTCAACATCAGCGAAGCGCCGTTGTGCGCGATCTGCCAGGACGATGGTCGCGACGCGAGCCGCCTGTGCGTCGTGGAGGAGCCGCTCGACGTCCTCGCGCTCGAACGGACGGGCGAGTTCAAGGGCCTCTACCACGTCCTCCACGGCGCGATCTCGCCCATCGACGGCATCGGCCCGGACCGGCTTCGGATCCGGGAGCTGCTCGATCGAGCCGGGGACGCCAATCGAAGCGGGACCCCGTTCGCGGAGGTGATCCTCGCGACCAACCCCACGCTCGAAGGCGAGGCGACCGCGATGTTTCTCGCCGAGCGCCTGGACGGGCAGGTAGGCAGCGTCACACGTATCGCGCGTGGCATCCCGGTCGGTGGGGACCTCGAGTACGCCGACGAGGTCACGCTGATCCGCGCCCTCCAGGGCCGCCGAGCGGTCGCGCCCTGACGCGCGCGCGTGAGCAATCTCGTCAACGAGGTCCTGCTACGGCTCGCGAAGGCCGGCGCAGCCCTGGTCCTGGCCCTCGTTCTCTACGCCGTGCTGACCGGGCCGCTCGCGGTGTCCGGGACGGCGGAGCTGGCATTGCTGTGCTGGCTCTCCGGGGCCGCGTTCGTCCTCCTCGTGGAGTCCAGCCCGATCTGAATCGGCCCGCGACGATCGAGCGTTTGGCCGATTTCGGGTTCGTTTGACAGCGTCCAGAGGCGCGCATACCATTCGCCGCCGTGCCCGCTCCGGGGAGCGCGGCCGAGCTTCGGCGGACGTCGCCGAGGACCCTCCGGTTGTTTGACACCCGGATCGGCAAGTCCCATCATTGGGGCTCTGCGCCGCGGGCGGTCACGCCCCGGTCGCTGCACCTTAACAACTGAAGAGTGGCAGGAAATCCGGTAAGGATGTGCGAGTGGTCAAACCCACGAACCAAATGCAGCCGAAAGGCTGTGTTTTTTCGGAGAGTTTGATCCTGGCTCAGGATTAACGCTGGCGGCGTGCATGAGACATGCAAGTCGAACGGACGATCAGGGCTTGCTCTGATCGTTAGTGGCGGACGGCTGAGTAACGCGTAGGTGACCTGCCCCGAAGTGGGGAATAACTGCCCGAAAGGGTGGCTAATACCGCATGTGGTGATGCGTTCGATCGCATCAGTAAAGCCGCAAGGCGCTTCGGGAGGGGCCTGCGTCCGATTAGCTCGTTGGTGGGGTAACGGCTCACCAAGGCGACGATCGGTAGGTGGTCTGAGAGGACGATCACCCAGACTGGGACTGAGACACGGCCCAGACTCCTACGGGAGGCAGCAGT
>DASXSA010000060.1:0-11386 GCA_036506235.1 Candidatus Limnocylindrales bacterium
GGCGGGATCTTCGTCGACTTCGGCATCCACGACTTCGACGTGATCCGCTGGCTCCTCGCCGACGAGGTCGAAGAGGTCTACGCCGACGGCGACGTGCGCGGTTTCCCGATCTTCGAGCGCTACGACGACGTCGACACGGCAGTGGCAGCCATGCACATGAAGGGCGGCACGCTGGTCGCTGCCAGTTGGGCTCGTCACGATCCGCTCGGCTACGACATACGCACCGAGCTCTTCGGCTCGCGTGACAGTGTCAGCGTCGGACTCGGCCCGAAGACCCCGATGCGCTCCGTCGAGCCGGGCGTCCCACCTCCGGCCGGTCCCGCCTGGCAGAACTTTCTGGTGCGTTTCGAGGATGCTTACCGCGCAGAGCTCGCGGAGTTTGTCCGCGTTGCCCGCGGCGAGGTAGAGAGCCCGTGCACGGGCCGCGACGGCGTCGAGGCCCTGCGAACGGCTCTTGCGGCGACACGATCTCGCAAGGAACATCGCCCCGTGCGGGTGGAGGAGATCGCATGACAGGTGCGCCGTTGCCGCGGCGTGTGCCGGCCCGCTGCCGACGGCAGCGGGCCGGGAAGGAGGTGGCACCCGCTCATTGACGCACTGACCAGGCCGCGCGGCCCCACGGTGGGATGTCGTCCAACGGCTCGTACCTGCCGGGTACGGTCACTTGAGGAGGAAGCATGAGGATCCCGAGGGCGTTTGCCCTGTTCGCGGCGGTAGCGCTGGTCGCCACTGCCTGCACGACGGCCGCGTCGCCGTCCGCGCCCGCAAGCGGCGGGGGAGGCGGCGGAGCCAATCGCAGCAACATCCTGATCGAGATCGTGACCCACGGACAGGCGTCCGACCCGTTCTGGTCGATCTTCAAGAACGGCGTCGACCAGGCCGGCAAGGACATGGGCGTCAAGGTCGAGTACAGCGCGCCCGACACCTTCGACATGACCAAGATGGCGCAGCTGATCGACGCGGCCGTGGCCAAGAAGCCGCAGGGCCTCGTGGTCTCGATCCCCGACGCCAAGGCGCTCGGGCCGAGCATCCAGAAGGCCGTGGCGGCCGGGATCCCGGTGATCTCCGCCAACTCCGGCTCGGACGTCTACGCGAGCCTGGGCGTCCTGACCCACGTCGGCCAGGACGAGACCATCGCCGGCAAGAAGGCCGGTGAGCTCATGAAGACCGCAGGCGTGACGAACGCCCTGTGCATCAACCAGGAAGTCGGCAATGCGGGCCTGGACGCGCGGTGCAAGGGCTTCACCGACGGCCTCGGCGGCACGGTGAAGGTCGTCCAGGTCGACCTGAAGGACCCGACGGGCGCGCAGCAGTCCATCGCGGCCGCCGTCCAGGGCGCCCAGGGCGTCAACGGCGTGCTCGCGCTCGGCCCGACCGGTTCGGCCCCGGCGCTGGCTGCCCTCAAGCAGCTCAACCTGTTGCCGAACATCAAGCTGGCGACCTTCGACCTCTCGAAGGACGTCCTGCAGGCGATCAAGGACGGCAACATGCTGTTCGCGATCGACCAGCAGCAGTACCTGCAGGGCTACCTGCCGATCGTGTTCCTGACCCTCAACAACTTGTACGGCCTCGTCCCGGGTGGCGGCCAGCCGGTCCTGACCGGCCCCGGCATCGTGGACAAGACCAACGTCGACAAGGTCCTCGCGAACACGGGGACCACGCGCTAGGCGATGACGCGCGGGGCCGGCACCTTGCCGGCCCCGCGCTCACTCCATTCGCTTGACGGAGGCGAAGTCATGACGGCGGCCACCACGACGGCAGAAGGCGAGCGGCTCCGCCGCGTCAGCCCGCTCCGTCTGTTCTTCTCGCGTCCGGAGTCGGGTGCGATCGCCGGCGCCGTGATCGTCTTCCTGATCTTTGCCGTGCTCTCCGCCCTGCGGGGCGACATCGGCAAGGGGTTCCTGTCGATCCAGGGTGCGGCCAGCTACCTGGAAGTGACGGCCCAGGTCGGCATCCTCGGGGCGGCAGTCTCGCTCCTGATGATCGCCGGGGAGTTCGACCTGTCGGTCGGCTCGATGATCGGTGCGGCCGGCCTGCTTCTGGGGCTTCTCATCGTGCAGTGGGGCGTGCCGCCGACCATTGCGATCATCCTGACGTTCGCATTCGCCCTCGCGGTCGGCGCGTTCAATGGCTGGCTGCGGATCAAGACGGGCCTGCCGTCCTTTCTCGTCACGCTGGGCATGCTGCTGATCCTGCGCGGCGCGGGGATCGGCTTCACGCGCGCGATCACCAGCCAGACGATCGTCAGTGGCATCACGGACAAGACGGCCGGTGACCCGATCGTCCAGCTCTTCACGGCCAAGGTCACGATCGCCGGCGGCGACTTCAAGATCATCCTGCTGTGGTGGGTGGCGGCGGTCATCGTCGCCACGTGGGTGCTCACGCGAACGCGGTTCGGGAACTGGATCTTCTCCGTGGGCGGCTCCGAGCAGGCGGCGCGCTACGTCGGCGTCCCGGTGAACCGGGTGCGGATCATCCTGTTCATGACGACCGCGGGCTCCGCGGCCTTGCTGGCCGTCATCCAGGTGCTCAGCTTCGGTTCGGCCGACGTCCTGCGCGGAACGAACAAGGAGTTCGAGGCGATCATCACGGCGGTCGTCGGCGGGACGCTGCTGACCGGCGGCTACGGATCCGCGCTGGGCTCCGCGTTCGGCGCGTTCATCCTTGGCACGACCCAGCTGGGCATCAACTTCGTCGGCATCAACTCCGACTGGTACCAGGTCGTGCTGGGCACGATTCTGCTGCTCGCCGTGCTCGTGAACACCTACCTCCTGCGTCGAGCTTCGGGAGCGCGTTGATGACGATTCCGAACGACCGTCAACCGCCGGTCCCACACGACACGGCGCCGTTCACGATGCCGGCCGACACCGCCGAGCGAATCTCCGCCTACGGCACGCAGGGAGCCGGCCCGGGCTCGGCGGCGACGCCGGTCCTCGAGGCCCGTGACATCTCGAAGTACTTCGGGCGCGTGATCGCCCTGGAGCACGTCTCGCTTTCGGTGCGGCCGGGCGAGGTGAACTGCCTCCTCGGCGACAACGGCGCCGGGAAGTCGACCCTCATCAAGACGCTGTCGGGGGTCCACCCACCCGACTCCGGCTCGCTGCTGATGGACGGCCAGCAGATCGTTCTCGGCTCGCCGCGCGACGCCCTGGATCGAGGCATCGCCACGGTTTACCAGGACCTGGCCGTTCTTCCACTCATGTCGATCAGCCGAAACTTCTTCGTCGGCTCCGAGCCCACGACCGGGTTTGGACCGTTCAAGCAGTTCGATGTGGCCCGTGCCGGCAAGATCGCGACCGATCAGATGCTCGAGATCGGTATCCAGGTCCGCGACCCGGGGCAGCTCGTCGGAACGCTGTCGGGCGGCGAGCGCCAGACGCTGGCCATCGCCCGGGCGGAGTACTTCGGGGCCCGCGTGCTGATCCTCGACGAGCCGACGTCGGCGCTCGGCGTCAAGGAGGCGGCGATCGTCCTCCGGCACGTCATCCGGGCGCGCGCCAAGGGCCTGGGCGTGATCTTCATCACGCACAACGTCCAGCACGCACTGCCGGTCGGCGACCGGTTCACGATCCTGTCGCACGGGCGCCTCGCTGGCGAGTTCGTCCGCGGACAGGTGGGCCAGGACCAGCTGCTGAGACTGATGGGCGGCGGCGAGGAGCTGGCCGAGCTCGCAGCCGAGCTGGACAAGCTGATGCACGCCGACGCGCGAACGATCGAGGAGGTCGCGGTTTCAGCCGAGGCTGTCCCGACGTCGCCGGACGCTCCGGTGACCGAAGTCGAAGCCGGCGAGCTCCCGCCGCCCGGCCCCTGATCGCCGGCCCCCCCGATGTCGGTGACCATCGGCGACGTGGCCGATCGAGCGGGGGTCTCGACGGCGACGGTCAGCCGCGTCCTGTCGGGGTCGGTCAAGGCGCGGGCGGCAACGCGGGAGCGGGTGCTCAGCGCGGTTCGGGAGCTCGGGTATCGGCCATCAGGGGTCGCCCGGTCGCTGAAGCTGCAACGCACCCAAACGATGGGCGTGATCATCTCGGACGTCGAGAACCCGTACTTCGCCGAGATGGTCCGCGCGATCGAGGACGTCGCCCGTGAGCTCGACTACGCGCTCCTGCTGTGCAACGGTGCGGAGGATCCCGAGCGCGAGGCAGCGTACCTGGAGCTGCTCGCCGAGCGGCGCGTGGACGGCATCATCATCGCGACCGGCGGGGTCGGGAAGCGGCACGCGCGGTGGCTTGCGCACGCTCCGATCCCGGTCGTCATGGTGAACACGGAGACGCCCGTCCCGGGCGTGCCGACGATCCTGTCCGACAACCGCGATGGTGGCCGGCTGGCCGGCGCACTGCTGATCCGGCTGGGCCACCGGGAGCTCGGGCACCTGGCGGCGCCGGCTGCCCACGCGGCCGCGGCACCTCGTCTCGCCGGGGTCCGCGATGCGCTGAAGGCAGCCGGTCTGGGTGGCGACTGCCTGACGATCGCCGAGGGCGACGGCCACGTGGCGGGCGGCGAGCGGGCGATGTTCGAGCTGCTCGATTCGGCGCCGCGCGTCACGGGCGTCGTCTGCTACAACGACCTGACCGCGATCGGCGCGCTCCGGGCGCTGCGTGCTCGGGGGCGGCGCGTCCCCGCTGACGTGAGCGTCATCGGCTTCGACAACCTCGACCTGAGTGCGTACGTCGATCCGCCGCTGACGACGGTCGTCCAGCAAAAGCAGGCAATGGCCCGCTGGGCCGTCGAGCGGCTGGTGGGGATCATCAAAGCGGGGCCGCGCAGGCTTGATGAGGGCGCCGGCCGTGCGGGTTCGGTGGCCGTCGGCCCGGGATCGGGCGCCAAGGAGAAGGTCGTCCGGCTGCCGGTCACCCTCCTCGAGCGCGAATCGACAGGCCCAGCACCCCGGGGCATCCTTAGTCCGAACACGAAAGGACTTCGGCCATGACACAGATTGCCGAGACGCGCACAACGCGGGATCGAGAAGCCACGACATTGGCCGCGGAGCGAGTCAGCCACTGGATCGGCGGCCGGCGCGCCGCCGGGACGTCCGGCCGCAGCGGACCTGTCTACAACCCGGCGACGGGCACCCTGGCCCGCGAGGTTGACTTCGCCACCAGCGAGGAAGTCGATGCGGCCGTGGCCGCGGCGAAGGCGGCGTTCCCCGCCTGGCGGGCAACCTCGCTCTCGAGACGGACCGAGATCCTCTTCAAGATCCGGAACCTCGTCGACAAGCATCGCGCGGACATCGCGGCGATCCTGACCGCCGAGCACGGCAAGGTGACCTCCGACGCGCTGGGCGAGGTCGCGCGCGGGCTGGAGAACCTGGAATTCGCGTGCGGCATTCCGCAGCTGCTCAAGGGTGGGTACTCGGAGCAGGCGTCGACTGGCGTTGACGTCTACTCGATCCGCCAGCCGCTGGGAGTCGTGGCCGGCATCACGCCGTTCAACTTCCCGGCCATGGTCCCGATGTGGATGTTCGCCAACGCGATCGCGTGCGGGAACTGCTTCATCCTGAAGCCGTCGGAGAAGGACCCCTCGGCCTCGTTGTACATCGCCGAGCTGCTCAAGCAGGCGGGTCTGCCTGACGGTGTCTTCAACGTCGTGCAGGGCGACAAGGTCGCCGTCGACGCGATCCTGGCCCACCCCGATATCAAGGCAGTCTCGTTCGTGGGCTCGACGCCGATCGCGCGCTACATCTACGAGAACGGCACGAAGGCCGGCAAGCGCGTGCAGGCGCTCGGTGGCGCGAAGAACCACATGGTCGTGCTGCCCGACGCCGACGTGGACATGGCCGCGGACGCGGCGGTCTCGGCGGCCTATGGCTCCGCGGGCGAGCGGTGCATGGCGATCAGCGTGGTCGTGGCCGTCGGCGACGTCGCCGACCCGCTTGTCGCGGCGATCCGTTCGCGCTTGCCGAAGATCAAGGTCGGGCCCGGCAACGAGGCCGGCTCCGAGATGGGTCCGCTCGTGACGGGCGAGCACCGCGAAAAGGTCGCCTCGTACATCGCGAAGGGGAAGGACGCCGGCGCTACTGTCGTGGCGGACGGCCGGAATCACGCGCTGGCGAAGAACGGCGACGGCTTCTATCTCGGCGTGTCGCTGCTCGACAACGTGACGCCGGACATGGAGAGCTACAAGGCCGAGATCTTCGGGCCCGTGCTCGAGGTCGTGCGGGTCGACACCTACAACGATGCCCTCAAGCTCGTGAATGAGAACCCGTACGGGAACGGGACCGCGATCTTCACGCGTGACGGAGGCGCCGCGCGCGCGTTCCAGTTCGAGGCCGAGGCCGGCATGGTGGGAATCAACGTCCCCATCCCCGTGCCCGTCGCCTACTACAGCTTCGGCGGCTGGAAGTCGTCGCTGTTTGGCGACACCCACATGTATGGGCCGGAGGGCGTGCAGTTCTACACGCGGGCGAAGGTGGTCACGGCGCGCTGGCCGGATCCGGGCACCTCGAAGGTCGACCTCGGCTTCCCCCGGACACGCTAGCGATGGCGGTCACCACCGACCGCCCAGGGACGCCGGCCCGACTGCTGCGGCGGGCATCGGAGGCGTCGGAAGCGCCGCTCCATCACGTGACGGCCGAGGCCGCCGGCTGGGAGTACCTGACGTTCGAGGCGCACCGGCTTCAACCGGGCCTTGGGCTTCGACGCGAGGCCGACGACCAGGAAGTCCTGATCCTCGCGCTCGAAGGGCGCGTTTCGGTGCGCGCGGGGGCCCGTTTCTACGAGGACGTGGGGACCCGCGAGAGCGTGTTCGACGGGCCGCCGCCGGGCGCCGTGCTCGTCGCACCGGGCACCGGGATCGAGGTCGAAACGGCGGGAGGAGCGCTTCTTGCGCTTGGGTCCGCACCCGGCGGGGAGCCCAAGGTGACGCGGCTGATCGAGCCGGGCGACGTCTTCGCCGAGTCGCGAGGTTCCGGGAACACGTCCCGGCGCATCAACCACGTGCTTCCCCCGGATGGCGAAGCCGGGCGGTTGATCGCGTTCGAGGTGTTTACGCCGGGTGGGAACTGGTCGAGCTTTCCGGCGCACAAGCACGATACGCAGGACCCGCCCCGGGAGAGCTACCTCGAGGAGATCTACTACTACCGGTTCGCGCGACCAAGCGGCTTCGCCGTCCAGCGGGTGTATACCTCCGACCGATCACTCGATGACACGCTGACCGCGCGCGACGGCGACCTCGTCCTCGTACCGCGGGGCTACCACGTCGTCGCGGCCGCGCCCGGCTACGACTGCTACTACCTGAACGTGATGGCGGGCCCCACGCGGGAGTGGCGGTTCACCGTCGATCCCGAGCACGAGTGGCTCATGGACTGGGATCCGACCAAGCCGAAGACGTGACGCGCCCAGCCCGGGCGAGCAGGAGACGACCGTGACCGAGACCGCCACCCAGACCCCGCTCCAACAGACGGTCGCCACGGGCACCGACCTGTGGAACGACTCCAGCGCGCCGGACGACCTCGAGTACGCAATCGCGAACGGGGCGACGGGCGCGACGTCCAACCCGCCCATCACCCTCGAGGTGCTCAGGAAGGAGCCCGACCGCTGGAAGGCGCGGGCCCGCGAGCTGTACGCCTCGTTCCCGACCTGGTCGGAGACGCAGATCACCTGGCAGATCTACGAGGAGATCGCGGTTCGTGGAGCCGCGATCCTGCAGCCGATCTTCGACCGGACGAACGGCGACAAGGGCCGCCTCTCGATCCAGACCGACCCGACGCTCTTCCGCGACCCGACGGCGATGCTCGAGCAGGGCCTGCACTTCGCAGGCCTCGCACCCAACCTCCAGGTGAAGTTCCCCGTGACGCGCGCCGGCCTGGAGGCGATCGAGGAGGCGACGTACCGAGGCGTCAACATCAACGCGACGGTCAGCTTCAGCGTCCCGCAGGCGCTGGCAGTCGGCGAGGCGATCGAACGGGCTGCCGTTCGGCGTGCTGCCGACGGCCTCGACAGTGAGAGCCTGCGACCGGTCTGCACGATCATGGTCGGGCGGCTCGACGATTGGGTGAAGGCGATCGCCGAGCGCGACGACATCGTGCTCACCCCGGGCGTGGCCGACTGGGCAGGCGTGGCGGCCTTCAAGCGCGCATACGGCCTGTACCAGGAACGAGGCTATCGGACGCGGCTGCTCGCGGCGGCATATCGCAACCACCTCCACTGGTCGCAGCTGGTCGGCGGCGACGTGGTGCTGTCGTTGACGCACCAGTGGCAGGCGCGCTTCAACGCATCGAAGATGGAGGTCCGCCGGCGGATCGACGACCCTGTCGACGCGGCGATCCTCTCCGAGCTCAGTGCTCTCGTACCCGACTTCCGACGCGCCTATGAGCCGGACGGCATGCGACCCGACGAGTTCGACGCCTACGGGGCGACCGTCCGGACGCTGCGCCAGTTCATCGGCGCCTATCACGACCTCCAGGCCACGATCCGCGATTTCACCCTGCCGAATCCCGACAAGAAGGTCTGACGCTCGGGCTGACGAGCCAGGTTTGGTCGTCCTGCTCGAAGGTCCCGAAATTGGCCGGAAAACCTTCCAGGGCGGACGGGCGTAGATTGGAGGTAGTCGGGGAGGCGAAAGGAGGAGGCGGAATGAAACGTTCCCAATTCCTGGCTCGATCCCTCGCACTCGGGCTCCTTGCCGTCTTGCTGGCAGCGGCGCCGGTGGGGGCGGGCGGAAGGCCCTTCACCACGACGTTGCTTGGAACCCTCGAGGTACCCGCGGGCGACCAGGATGCGGTGGGCACTGCCACCGTCTGGATCAATCCCGGTCAGGGGACGGTCTGCTACTCGTGGTCGGTCACGAACGCGAGCACGCCGATCTTCGCGGCTCATATCCACAGTGCGCCGGCAGGCGTCGCCGGGCCGGTCGTGGTGCCTCTGCCACCAACCGGGCCGTCGAGCGGTGACGGTTGCACGACCGGCGTCGATCGCGACCTCGCTCTGGCGATCATCCGGAGCCCGGACCAGTACTACGTCAACGTCCACAATGCGGACTTCCCGGCGGGCGTGGCAAGAGGCCAACTCTCCAGGACCCCCTAGGCGTCGGCGCAGGCGGGTGGGCGCCGTCAATGCGACCGCGCCCACCTGCGTCTGCTGTAACCCGACAAGAAGTCGCAGGAGTTCCTGCGCCGCCACCTTGAATCGGTAATCGCGCGCCCTCAGACTCCGACGCATGGCGGGCCGGAAGAGTGAGCGGTTCCTGACGACGGTCCTGTTCACCGACATCGTCGGCTCGACCGAGATGGCGGCCGAGCTCGGCGATCAGGGCTGGCGGGAGCTCGTCCAGGAACACAATCGCCTGGTTCGAGCTGCCCTGCGACGCCACGAGGGCCGCGAGCTCGACACCGCCGGCGACGGGTTCTTCGCGGTGTTCGACGCGCCGGCTTCTGCCATCGGGTGCGCGCTCGACGTTGTCGAGGAGGTCCGCTCGGTGGGCGTCGACGTCCGGGCCGGCCTCCATGTCGGCGAAGTCGAGCAGATCGGGCGGAAGGTGGGCGGGATCGCCGTGCCGATCGGTGCCCGCATCATGGCCGCTGCCGAGCCCGGCGAGGTCCTGGTCTCCGGCACCGTGCGCGATCTCGCCGCCGGGGCCGGCCTCCGGTTCGAGGACCGGGGCGAGCGCGAGCTCAAGGGCGTTCCCGGAAGCTGGCGGCTGTACCGGGTGACGCGGCCGCAGCCGGAGGCGGGAGCGACGCCAGCGGCAGCCCTGGATCGGGCAGCGCAGCGAGCGGCCGCCGTGCGTCGAGCCCGCGCGCGGCCCATCTGGTCACGTCACCCTCGAGCCGCAGCCGGGGTGGTGCTAGCGTTGGCGGCGATCATCGCGGTAGGCGGCCTTCTGGTCTGGAGCCCGTGGCGACCGCCGGCCCTCGGCGCCGTTCAGGAGAACTCCCTCGGCGTGATCGACGCCGGGCGTGGCGAGATCGTTAACCAGATCGAGGTCGGCGATCAGCCGGGCGGCATCGCTGTCGGTGAAGGATCGATCTGGGTCACGAACCAGGGCTCGGGCACGGTGTCGCGGATCGACCCGAAGACGCGCGCGGTCGTCGACACGATCGACGTGGGCAGGCAGCCCGCAGGCATCGCCGTCGACAATGGTTCGGTGTGGGTTGCGAACAGCGGCGAGCGCAGTATCTCCCGAGTCAACGTGGCGACCGGCCGGGTCGTCGACACGATCGAGACCGGCAACGGCCCGAGCGCCGTCGTGGTCGGCGCGAATGCCGTGTGGATCACCGCCGTAGCGGACGGGTCGCTGATTCGCCTCGACCCATCGACGGGTAAGACAGGCGAGCCGATCGGAGTCGGGTCCCTTCCGATCGCCGCCGCCGCGGATGAGCGGGGCATCTGGGTCGTCAGCCAGGACGCTGGAACGGTCACCCATTTCGATCCCCGCAGCGGCCTTGCACTGGCGGCGCCCGTCCCGGTTGGGTCACGGCCCGTGGGCGTGGCTCTCGGGGCAGGTTCGGTCTGGGTCGCGAACTCGGGGGATGGCTCGGTCACGCGCATCGACCCGTCAGCCCACCGGGTAACCCAGGTCATCGATGTCGGGGGCGCCCCGGCCGGTCTGGCGGTTGCCGGCCGCAACCTGTGGGTCGCGGACTCATCCGGCGCCATCGAGCGCGTCGACCTGGCCGACCCCTCCAGGCCCGTTGGGCGAATCCCGACCAGCAGCGCGCCCCACGCCATCGCCGCCGAGGGAGACGACGTGTGGTTCGTGACCCGGGCCGCGACCGAGACGCATCGAGGCGGGACGCTGCGCATCGTCAGCGGTGCGCCGGTATTCATCGACCCTGTCATCTTTCCACCACCGGAGGTGATGAGCCTGCTGGGGGACGGCCTCGTCAGCTACCGGCGCATCGGAGGCCTCGCCGGAAACGAGCTCATCCCCGCGCTCGCAACTGCAATTCCGAAGCCCACCGATGGTGGGCGGACCTATGCGTTCCAGCTCCGCCCGGGTCTGATCTATTCGGACGGCTCGCCGGTCCGGGCCAGCGACTTCCGGTTCACGATTGAGCGCACCTTCCAGGTGGCCGACCCGTTCGGGGGCAAGATCGGTCCGGGCTACTTCTCGCTGATCCGCGGCAGCCAGGCCTGTATGAAGCCCGACGTGCGCCGTTGCGACCTCGCGGCCGGCATCGTGGCAGACAACACAACCAACAGCGTCACGTTCCACCTGACCGATCCCGACCCGAATTTCCTCTACAAGCTCGCGGCGATATTCGCCCAACCGATACGTGAGGGGACAGTCCCCGCCGACGAAGCGGCGAAGACGCCATTCCCCGTCACGGGTCCTTATGAGATTTCGGAGGTCACCGACTCGCAGGTTCGACTCGTGCGGAATCCACGCTTCCATTCGGGTGCCCAATGGGGACGCCCCGATGGCTTTGCCGATGAGATCGTCTGGA
>DASXSA010000061.1:0-3537 GCA_036506235.1 Candidatus Limnocylindrales bacterium
GCGTGGATGCACACGGCCATCTTCCTGGCATGGGACGAATGGGGTGGGTTCTACGATCACGTGCTGCCGCCGGAGGTGGACGGCCTGGGCCTGGGCATCCGGGTGCCGGCGCTGGTCATCTCGCCGTACGCGAGGCGGGGGTTGATCGACCACGAGGTGGGCGAGTTCTCCACGCCGCTCAAGTTCATCGAGGACAACTGGGGCCTGCCGCATCTCACCCCACGCATCGAGCGGACCCACAACTTCGAGCACGTCTTCGACTTCGGCAGGAACCCGCGAACGGACGCGGAGCCGCGCGGCCACCTCACGTGCTACGGCAACGCCTTTGACTTCCCCGAGAACTACCCGGGCTGGGTGCCCGGCACGACCCCCGTGACCAGCCCGCTCTAGCGAGAGGTCCAGTTCCCCCGCCGGGGCACGACCAGGGCGTCGACGGCGACGCAGCCGTTGACGCTCACGATCATCGGGTTCGCGTCCAGGGCCTCGATGTGCCCACCGAGGTCGTGAGCCAGCCAGGACAGCGCGACCACCGCCTCCGCCAGGGCGGCACGGTCGGCCGGCGGCTGGCCACGGAGTCCGCCGAGCAACGGCCGGACCTTCAATCGGTCGATGAGGCGCGTGGCGCGAGCCGTGTCGAGCGGCGGCAGGGCCAACCGCCGGTCGTTCAGGACCTCGACCAGCACACCGCCCGCCGCGACGAGCACTACGGGCCCGAACTGTTCGTCGCGAACGATCCCCAGGTGGATCTCGACACCCGGCGTCGCCATCGCCGCCACCGCCACCTGTGGCCCGAGCCGACCCGCTACGTCGAGGTAGGCGCCGGTCACCTCGGCCGCGTCGGCCAGGCCCAGCCTCACCCCCTCGACGTTGGATTTGTGCTCGACCTCGGGCATCGCCGTCTTGACGGCAACCGGATATCCGATGTCCCCCGCCGCAGCCAGCACATCGTCGAGCGAGCCCGCGATCTGGGAGCGGACGGTCGGAACCCCGTAGTCCGACAGGAGACCGAGCGCCTCCACTTCGGAGAAGGACCCTTGTGTCGACAGCGACGTCTTCCACCGCTCTCTGGTCTTCGTGTCGACCGATGAGGTTCCGGTGAGCGGCGGGAGCGCGTGGTGATCTCGGTGGTCGAACAGGTGGCGGAACGCCGCGAGTCCGGTGAGGGTTCCCTCCAGCACGGGGATCCCCGCATCCTCGAGCCGCTTGGCATCTGCGCGGTCGATGCCACCGGCGAAGTTCGAGAGCATGGCGAAGGGCTTCGTCGTCTCCGGGAACACCTCCTCCGCCATCCGGATGTATCCCTCGTCGGGCTGGTCCTCGGTGGTCAGGTCGACGCTGAACGCCAGCGCCGCGGTGTCGGGGTCCTCCAGCAGCGCCCGCATGCATCCCGTGACCACCTCGTGGGCGTCGCGACCGGTCCCCCAGAAGTCGAGGGGGTTGACCGGCAAGAGCCCGTGCTCGAGCAGCTCGGTCAACCTCTCGGTGGTCCCCTCCGAGATGGTCGCGAGCTGCACCCCTACGGCCGCCGCCGAATCGACCAGGAGGGCCCGTTCGCCCCCGGAGTCGTGGACGCTGGCCAGCCCGCCGGGCCCGGCCCGCCGGCCCGAGCCCAGCAACGCCAGCGCGTCCGCCATCTCGTCCAGGCTCTCCACTCGTAGCACCCCGTGGGCCTCGAACAGGGCCTCGTATGCTCCGTCCTCTCCGGCAAGCGCCCCGGAGTGGGCGGTGACCATGCGCCGGGTCAGCGCCTCCTTCCCGACCTTCAGGGCCACGACCGGGACGTCTCGATCGTTCGCCGCTCGGAGGGCGTCGACGAACCCGGCGGGGTCGCGGATCGACTCGAGGAACAACCCGATCACCTTCGTGCTCTCGAGCGACAGGGCGTAGCCGATGTACTCGGCGGCCGTGGCCGCGAGCTCCAGCCCCGACGAGACTGCGATGTTGAACGACAGCCCCCGATCGTTGTGCAGCAAGGCGGAGAAGGCGGACCCCGAATGGCTGATGAACGCGACGTTCCCCGGCCGCAGCCCCTTCGGCTCGTAGAACCCCAGGGCCCGCACGCCTTTCTCCAGGTTGGCGAATCCCATGCAGTTGCCTCCGCAGACCGCCATCCGGGCGCCCCGAGCGATGGCCGCCAATCGATCGGCGAGGGGCGGGACGTCCTGGCGCGGGGCTTCGGAGCAGCTGGCGAAGATGACGGCCGAACGAGCGCCGGCGTCGGCCGCCAGACCTAGCTGTTCCTCGAGGAGCGGGTTTCCCACCGCCAGGATCGCGACGTCGACGGCGGACCCGATGTCGGAGATCGTCGGGTAGCATCGCAACCCCAAGATCTCCTCGTACTTGGGATTCACCGGGTAGACCACTCCATCGAAGCCGCCCTCGAGGAGCTCGACCATGCTCTGGTGCCCGACCGAACCCTCGCGGACACTGGCCCCCACCACGGCGACGGACCGCGCCTCGAGCATGGTCTGGAGCGCGCCCCGGCCCTGGTCCCTCGAACCAGGCGAAGCGGTCACGCCCCGGAGGCTACTGCGCCCGCTTGGCCAGCATCCGGTCCCGCTTGGCCTGCCGGAATGCCTGCCATCCGGGGATGCCGCACACGCCTCCGCCCGCGTGCGTGGCCGACGACCCGTGATACAGGCCCCGGATGGGCGTGCGGTAATCCGCGTAGCCGGGGGCCGGGCGCATGTGGAACAACTGATCCACCGAGAGCTCGCCGTGGAAGATGTTGCCACCGATCAGCCCGAGCTCCTGCTCCAAGTCGTAGGGCCCCAGCACCTGTCGGGCGATGACCGAGGCCTTGAAGTTCGGCGCGAGGGAGTCGTACAGGTCGACGACCCGGTCAGCGTACTGCTCGAGCTCGTCTCGGTGGGGCTCCTGCGCCCAGTCGTCGGGAACCCATTGGGTGAACATCGAGAAGTTGTGGACGCCCTCCGTCATCAGGGTCTTGTCCAGCGTGGTGGGGATGACCCCGTCCACGAACGGCCGCTCCGCACCCTTCCGGAACAGGTGAGCGTCCTGGAACGCCTCCTCGGCGTACTGGGGCGAGAAGCACAGCTCCACCGAGCCCGTGTGGTGGTCCTGCAGCTCCTTGCCGGGATCGGCGATGAAGTCCGGCAGCTCGCTGATGGCCAGATTGATCTTCACCACGCCGCTCCGCGTTCGCCAGTTCTCGATGTCCCGGACGAACTCGGCGGGGAGCTCATTCGGGGCCAGGAGCCGCAGGAAGGCGATCTGGGGATGGATCGTGGTGACCACCACCGGGGCCCGGATCTCCTCGCCGTTCTCGAGCGCCACGCCGATGGTGCGGCCACCGCGGACCAGGATCCGGCCGACGCGCGCGCCCGTGCGGATCTCGGCCCCGAAGGATTCCGCAGCCCTGCGACACGCATCCGACACCCCGCCCATGCCACCTTCCTGGTAGCCCCAGGACCCAAGGTGCCCGTCGCCGACGTCGCCGATCGAGTGATGCAGCATCACGTATGCGGTCCCGGGCGAGTCGGGACCGGCCCACGTCCCGATGACGCCGTTGATGGT
>DASXSA010000062.1:0-4743 GCA_036506235.1 Candidatus Limnocylindrales bacterium
CGCAGCCGACGGCTGGATCGCCCCGGGCAACCGTGCCGGCGACGTCGCCTACTTCCGGGATCGGCGCGAAGCGTTGCTGCGCGCCTTCGAGGAAGCCGGACGAGACACTGCCGGGTTCGAGTTCGCGGCCCAGGTCAGCGCCCAGGGCGATGCGAATGCCAGGCGCGAGGCCGTTCGGGCGAGCCTGGAGATGACCCGAGCCGGCGCGACGCACGTGATCCTCGCGTTGCCCACCGCGGACGGTCCGGAGGCGGTCCGCACGGTGGCCCGGGAGGTGGCGGTTCCACTTCAGGACCAGCTGGCGCGATGAGCGGACCGGACCGAACCGAAGCGCCGGACGCCTATCAACCGACAAACGAGGACGTGCCGGCGCACGATCCGCAGCGCCCGGACCATGAAGTGCGGCCGGCCGCCGAAGGCCAGCCCATGGAGCGTGAGCCGAGTGAGCGCGACCTTGCCGCCCGGGCGAGGGGGCTGGCGGCACCCTACCTGCCGGGCGGCCGCGATCCCGATCCCCAGGCCACCAGCAAGGAGGAGCGGCGCTACATCGTTGCGCTGATCGGGATGGTCGCCTTGATCGTCGGCACGAGCATCGTCCTGACGATCGTGGGCATCATCGCGGGCGCGTTCGGCACAGGCCACTGAGCGTGGACAGCGTCGGCCGCGCCCGGCCGTCGGACCGCTTCGAGGCGCGGCACTGGGATAGCGCTCAGGACGAGTTGCTTGCGGTCCTGCAGGCGCTGATCCGACTGCCGACCGTCAATCCGCCCGGCGACGAGATCGTCGCGGCGCGCTTCGTCGAGAGCGTTCTCGACGAGGCCGGCATCCCGTCGACGCTCGTCGAGCCAGCGCCCGGCCGCGGCTCGATCGTCGCTCGCCTCCGGGGCGACGGAGCCGGCGGCCAGCCGCTGCTGTTGCTGTCCCACCTCGACGTCGTCCCGGCGCCACCCGAAGGCTGGACGCACGAGCCCTTCTCGGGCGAGCTCGCCGACGGATATGTCTGGGGACGTGGCGCGGTCGACATGAAGGACATGGTCGCGCTCGAGCTCAGCGTGATGACGCAGCTCGCGGCCGAAGCCAGAGCCGCCGGCCGCGATCCCGCGAGCGACCCGGTCCCCGGGCTGCGCCGCGACGTGGTCTTCGCGGCCACGGCGGACGAGGAAGCAGGCGGGCTCGCCGGAGCCTCCTGGCTTGTCGAGCAGCACCCCGACTGGCTGGCGGCCGACGGCTGCCTGAACGAGTGCGGTGGCGTATCGATCGAGGTGGCGGGCGGCCGCTTCTATCCGATCCAGGTCGCCGAAAAGGGGTATGCGCAGTACCGGCTCAGGATCCGCGGCAGCTGGGGCCACGCCTCCATGCCGCGCGACGACAACGCAATCCTTCTCGTTTCGGAAGTCGTCACACGCCTGGCACAACCCGGCGAAGCCCGCCCGACTCCGCTGATGCGCGCCTTCATCGAGTCGGTGGCCCGCGCCCTGCCCGGAAGGACGGCCGAAGTGGTCGCCACGATCCTCGATGCGGACCCACGTCGCTCCGAGGCGGCGCTCGCCCAGGTGTGCGACCCCGCCAGCGCGGGTGCCCTGCGTGCGCTCGTTCGGGACACGATCACGCCGACGATCGTCGCCTCGGGGGTGAAGGCGAATGTCATCCCGGGAGAGGCGGAGCTGTACGTGGACTGCCGGACCCTGCCCGGCACCGACGACGCGGCGATGCGAGCGGAGTTGCGACGCCGGCTCGGAGAAGAGCTCTGGTCCCGCGTCGAATGCGAGCCGATTCTGCTCGGCCTGGCCGTCGAGTCACCTTCGGATACGCAGCTTTACGTCATCCTCGAGAACACGCTGCGAGAGCACGATCCTGACGCGATCCCGCTGCCGGTGATGGCGCCGTTCGGCACGGACGCCAAGCACACGACCAGGCTTGGCATCCCGACCTACGGCTTCTCGCCGCTCCGCCTCCGGCCCGAGGACCGCTTCCTCGAGCTCTTCCATGGCGCCGACGAGCGGGTAAGCATCGAAGGCCTTCGCTTCGGACTTCCGGTCCTGTACGACGTGGTCCGCCGCTTCTGCGGCTGACGCTTCCCTGTCCCAGCGACCAGCGACGGTTCAGCGAACCGTTGGTTTGATGAGCCGCCCGCGTCGGGAGATGGCATGCGTGGCGAGGGCGGCCACGCCCATCGCGATCAGTGCCCGCTCGGCCGGCGGCATCGGGCGTACCGCCGACAGGAACTGGTCTGCTCGTGCCCGATCGACGAGCCGCAGCAGTGCCTGCCCCCGCTGCGTGAGCCACAGCGTCTTCTGGCGACGGTCCTCCGTTTCGGAGCGCCGCTCGACGAGCCGCCGGCGGACGAGACCGTCAACCAGCCGCGAGGTCGCCGAGGGCGATCGGTTGAGCGTGTCGGCCAGGTCCGAGATCGTCGTCGTGCGGCCGTCCGCGAGGATATACAGCGCCGCGAGCTGGGTGAAGCCGAGCCGCAGTCCACCGAGTTGCGAGGCAAAGCCGACCACCAGCTCGCGCCACAACGCACGACCCATGGCGACCCGCTCGGAGAGCTCGCGGGGATTCTGGGTCCGAATGCCGGCCGCGACGACCGGCGCAGAGAGATCGGCCTCGAACATCCGGGCGATCGCCCGCCTGGGCGTCATCGGCCGAGCGGAGCGCATCGTCGTGGTTCGTGGTCGGCTGCCGTCTCGCTGCGCCATGGCTGGAGCGTATGCGGTGAGGGCGATACATGCAATCGTGCACGCTCTCGGCTGTTGACGCAGCTTCGCGGCGGGTACCCTGCGCCTGTTCCAAGCGAGCACAGGAGGCCAATGGCCCGCATCGCGTTCGTGTTTCCCGGCCAGGGTTCGCAGTCGGTCGGCATGGGCAAGGCTCTGGCCGCGGCTTCGCCTGCGGCGGCAGCTGTCTTCGCGGAAGCCGATCGCGCGCTCGATACTCCCATCAGCGGCCTGGCCTGGGATGGTCCAGCCGACGAGCTCGACCTGACGGTAAACGCCCAGCCTGCGCTGCTGGCGACCTCGATCGCCTACCTTGCCGCACTGCGCGAACGCTGGTCGGGCCTCGATATCGAGGCTCCCCAGCCAGCGTTCGCGGCCGGCCACTCGATGGGCCAGTACTCGGCGCTCGTCGCCGCAGGCGCCATCTCCCTCGCCGACGGGGTGCGCCTCGTGCGTGAGCGGGGCCGGCAGATGCAGGAATCCGGGGCCGGTCGCGAGGGTCGCATGGCCGCCGTGATCGGGCTGGACGACGAGTTCCTGCCCAAGCTGGTGGCCGACGCGTCCGAGCACGGCACGATCGGCGTGGCGAACCGCAACTCCCCCGGTCAGATCGTGCTCAGCGGCGAGCGCGCTGCCATCGAGGCATCGCTGCAGATCGCGAAGGACCTCGGCGCGCGGCGCGCGATCGAGCTGCCGGTCTCTGTGGCCGCCCATTCGCTGCTCATGGCCGAAGCCGCCGAGGGCATGCGCCAGGTGCTGGCCGGCATCGAGTTCCACGATCCGCACCCGCCGCTCCTAGCCAACGCCGACGCGCGGCCCATCGAGACGGCGGAGGCTGCCCGCGCGGAGCTCGTCGACCACCTCACCACCGGGGTCGACTGGGTGGCCGCCGTTGAGCGGATGGTGGCGGAGGACGTCAGCGAATTCCTAGAGGTCGGCCCGGGACGCGTCCTGACCGGCCTGATCAAGCGCATCAACCCCGACATCGGCGCCATCGCGACCGACGATCCAGCCGTTCCCGACCGGCTGTTCGTGCCGTACGCCGACCGTCCGACCCCGGCGACCGCCTGACTATTGCCTGAGTAGACCCTGACTCCAGCCTGACTAACGGCATCCCCAGCGAGGAGAGGAACCCGTGCGAAAACCCGACTACGACCGCCGTGTCGTTGTGACCGGCCTGGGCGTGGTGAGCCCGGTCGGTAACGACAAGCAAACGGCCTGGGACAACCTGATCCGCGGTGTGAGCGGGCTGGGCGAGATCACGCGCTTTGACGTCTCGCGCTACGAGCAGAAGGCCGGCGGCGAGGTGAAGGATTTCGACCCGAAGGCGTGGATGGATCCGAAGGCTGCCCGGCGCGGCGAGTCCGCGATGCACTTCGGGGTCGCAGCTGCCAAGCAGGCTCTCGCCGACTCAGGCTTCGAGGTCACCGACGAAAACCGCACCGAGGTCGGTGTTGTGTTCGGGTCGGGGGCTGGCGGCCAGCAGCTCATGATCGACAACTGGACGGTCCTCCGGGAGAAGGGCCCCGACCGGGTGGCGCCGACGTTCATCGCGAACGGGCTGGTCGATTCCACGTCGGGCATGATTGCGATCGAGACGGGCATCATCGGCCACAACGTCTGCATGGTCTCCGCGTGCGCCACCGGCACCCACAACGTCGCCGAGGGCGCCGAGGTCATCCGCCGCGGCGACTGCGTGGCGGTCGTGAGCGGTTCGACCGAGGCGCCCCTGCTGGAGGTCGCCCACGCCGGGTTCGGCAACATGCGGGGCCTCGGCAATCCGCGGCCGGGCGAGCCCATCCAGAGCGTCTCGCGGCCGTTCGACCTGACGCGCGACGGGTTCGTGCTCGGCGAAGGGGCAGCGTCACTGTTCCTCGAGGACCTCGACCTGGCGAAAGCGCGTGGGGCGCGCATCTATGCCGAGGTGATCGGCTACGGGTCGGCGGCCGACGGATGGGACATGATCCAGCCGGTGGAGCACGGCGCCGGCTCCGCGCGGGCGATGAAGATGGCCCTCGACCGGCGC
>DASXSA010000063.1:0-12373 GCA_036506235.1 Candidatus Limnocylindrales bacterium
GGGATCGCCTGGAGACCGGCGAGGAAGATGATCACGTCCGTCCCGAGACCTTGCCACACGGACATCGCCACGATCGACGGCATGGCGAGGGTCGGGTTGCTCAGCCACTTCTGGGGCGCGATCCCGAATATGCCGAGGAACTGGTTGAGGAGACCAGAATCCGGGCTGTAGATCCACTGCCAGACCAGGGCGATGGCGATCGTCGACGTCACGACCGGCAGGAAGTAGGCGGTCCGGATCCAGGCGATGCCGCGCAGCCGCTGGTTGAGCGCGAGGGCCAGTCCGAGGCCGATGACCAGCCCAATCGGGACCGAGGTGACGGTGTAGAAGGTGGTATTCCGGATCGCCGTCTGGAAGCGGTGATCCGCCAGGAGCGCCGCGAAGTTGTCCAGCCCGACGAACTTCGGGGCCGTGAGCAGGTCCCACTTCGTCAGGCTGATCGCGAAGGCGGCGATGATCGGCCCCGCGGACAGGATCGCGAGCCCGATCAGGGTCGGGGCCAGGAACAGCCAGGCCCAGCGCGATTCGGCGGCCAGCGGGCTCCGCCGGCGCGCCTGGCCGGAACTCGTGGGCGCGGCCCGGGCCGTCACTGGCTGGCGAGGATCGAGTTCAGCTTGTCCTTGACCTTGGCGACCGCTTCTGCGGCTGTCTCGTCGGGCGCGTTGAAGACGTGTTCGTCGAGCTCGGCCTGCAGCTCGGTCGTGAACTCGTTGTAGCCCTTGAACGAAGGCTTGATATGGGCGTAGGCCAGCGCGTCTGCCAGCACCTTCGCGCCGTCAAAGGATGTCGAATACGGTCCCGCGAGGACCTCCTTGTTGACCGGCAGCGATGCCTTGAGCGCCATGATCTTCTGTTGCGCCGCCGGGCTGGCCAGGTACTTCACGAACACCCACGCCGCGTCGGGCGACTTGGTGCCCTTGTAGACGACTGCACCGGTCGGGTTGACCGACGTCACCCTCCCAGCCGGGCCCGCCGGAATGGGGGCGATGCCGAAGCTCAGGCCGGCCGCCTCGTCCGTCGCGACCAGCCACGAGCCGTTGATCTCCATGGCGGCCTTGCCTTGCTCGAACGCGTCACCCGTCTCCGCGAAAAGGGCCGGATCGGGGACGATCTTGTGCTTCCAGATCAGGTCCTGAAGGAACTGCAGCCCGCCGGTCGCCCCCGGGCTGTCCAGGACCGTCGTCTTCCCGTCCGGCGCGAGGATGTCACCACCGTTCTGCCAAACGAGTGACGACCAGTAGTTCTCCATGTCGGTGGTCTCGGTGTAGAGACCCCATTGATCGATCTTGCCGTCCTTGTTCTTGTCCAGCGTCAGCTTCTTCCCGACCTCGATGAGCTTGTTCCAGTCCCACGAGTCATCGGGGTAGGGGATTCCCGCCGCGTCGAACATCTTCTTGTTGTAGAAGAGGGCGATCACGTTCAGGTCGCGTGGCAGCCCCATCTGCCGACCGTCCGAAGTCGCGAAGTCCTTCACCGCCAGGTCGGCGAGCGAGGAGAGCGGATAGTTCTCGGCCTGGATGTAGCTGGACAGGTCGAGCAGGACGTCGCGGCCCGCGTAGTCGGGGAACAGCGGGCCGTCCATTGCGAAGACGTCGGGCGCCGCGCCGCCCGCAAGTGAGGTCTGGAGCTTGTCCCAGTACGGCTCCCAGTCCGACACGGTCACCTTGACCGTGATCTTTGGCTCCGCCGCGTGGAAGGCGTTCACGATCGCCTGCTGGTTCTTGAGCTCTGTCGGGTCGCCCCAGATCGAGTATTCGATCGTTGTGGCCGGCCCCGCGTAAGCCGTCGGCGAGGGAGCCGCGGGCGAGGGACTGGCGTTCGCGCTCGAGCTCGCTTCCGTTGACGGACCGGCCGCGCTCGGATTCGGGCTCGGGCTCGCGGCGCCGCCGCAGGCACCGACCAGGAGGCTGACCATCGCGCCGACCGCGGCGATCCGCGTGCGCGTTGACGTCGCAAACATGCTGCTCCTCCCTCCGTTGTGATCAGGCTTGGGCCGTGACTCCCTTCGTTGAGTGCTCGCCGGCCGATCCGCCAAGCCATCCCGGCAGCCATCGGGCTCCGGCCGAGATCATCTCGTCGACGAGGCGCCACGTCTCGTCGAGAGAAAGGCGGGCCTGCACCAGCGGATCCTGCATGACGGCGTAATAGACCGCTTCGCGCTTCTCGTCCAGTGCGGCCCGTACCGCGAGTCCCTGAGCATCGACCGCTGGATGGATGTATGCGGCAAGCTGCGGAGGCAAGGAGCCGGCCTGTTGGGGGTGAACCCCGGCGCCGTCGACGAGACACGGAACCTCGACGCTGGCCTCGGGGGCGAGGTTCGCGATCAGAGCGTCGTTCATGACGTTGCCCACGATCGTCGAGGGTTCGCCGGTGACGAGCGAGTGGACGATCACTGCCGCGTACTCGCCACTCCGCTCGAACTCGAACGGCTCGCCGGCGTCGAGTCGCCGTTTGGTCTCCTCGTATTCGGCGAGGTTGCGATCCACCCGGCGCAGGTACTCGCCGATCGGGATGTGCAGGCGCTCGACCGCGTCACCCTTGCCGATGAACCACGGGTTGTATTCGGCGTGGTGCTCCGAAGACTCGGTGGGCCAGAAGCCCAGGCGGCGGTAGAGCTCAGCCCGCACGAGGTCGTCGTCGGGGATTCGGTTGCCCTGAACTGCTTCCTCGATCGCCGGATACAGGTCGTGGCCGCCACGCGAAATCGCGAGGACGAACGCCAGGTGATTGACGCCGGCCGACCGGGCTTCCACCTCCTGCCACGGCACGTCGACGTATTCCGACAGGGCTCGGATCGTCCAGTAGACGGAGTGGCACAGCCCCACGGTGGGGATCTCCGTCCGTTCGGAGACTGCCCACACCAGCATGGACATGGGGTTCGTGTAGTTGAGGAGGCGCGCGTTCGGAGCCACCTGTTCGACGTCGCGGACGATGTCGAGCACGACCGGGATCGTCCGCAGCGCACGAAAGACGCCGCCGATGTTGATCGTGTCGTTGATCGTGTACTGGAGGCCGTAGTGGGCGGGCACCTCAAAGTCGAGGCGGGTTGCCGGTGCGCCGCCGACCTGGATCGTGTTGACGACAAAGTCGGCTCCCCGCAGGGCTTCCCGCCGATCGAGGGAGGCCTCGATCCGGGGCTGGGCGCCCAGGGCCTCGGCGGACCAGCGCGCCATCCGCTCGGCGGTCGCCAGCCGGTCCGGGTCGATGTCGTGCAGCGAGATCTCCGCGTCGTGCAGCTCGGGGTACGAGAGAAAGTCGCCCAGGAGGTTGCGCGTGAACTCCACGCTGCCCGCGCCGACGAGCGCGATCCGCGTCACGCGTGCCCCAGGCTAACCGGAGCTCGCACGCGCACGACCCGGAACGGTCGTGGCCTCGTCGATCTCGGCGAGGAGCGCAGTCGCCCCGATCCCTGCGAAGAACTGCCGAACCTGCTCGATCCGGCGCGCGCCCTCCTCTGTGGAACCCATGGCGATCTCGCAGCGGGCGATCCCCAGGACGGAGTGCGCATCATTGATCACGGACCCACGCGACGAATACCAGTCGCTGGCCGTGTGGTACAGCGGGAGCGCCAGCTCCGGCTGGCCGCGCGCCTCGGCGATCGCCGCGCGCCCGAAGGCGACCGCCGCCTTCGTGCTCGGGAACGCAGGCTCCTCGCCATCGCCCTCGACCAGTCGCTCGGCCACGTCCAGCGCCCGCGCCCTCGCGAGCACCCGGGCACCCTCGGGGAGTGCCCAGTACCGGACGTCCCATGCGTCGGTGGCGCTGATTGCCTCGTCCATGAGCTTGACGACCGCGGCTCGGTCTCCGAGGGCTTGAGCGACAACCGCCCCGGCGACCATGGTCTTCACCGTGACCTGTGGGTCCCGGATCTCGCGGGCACGAGGCAGGTACTTCGAGATCATCGCCTGCGCCTCTGCTGCTCGACCTCGCGCGGCAAGGACGCGGGCCATCTCCGGGAGGACCAGCCCCGTCTGTTGCGTGGCTTCGACCCGATCACCCTCGATCACTTGCGCAGCGACGCGCAGCACCTCGTCCCAGCGCCCGAGGTGGAACAGCGGCCACGTCGACTCACCCAGCATCCACAAGCTCTCTCCGCCGCGACGGCGGACAAACTCGATCCCCTCCTGGTAGATCGCCAGTCCTTCAGCCGGTCCGTCGAGGTCGTGGGTGAAGTCGGCCAGGTTGTCGTACGCGGGTTCGATGACGCCCGTGTTCCCCGTCTCCAGTGCGATGGCCAGGGAGTCACGGAGGTCCTGCATCCCCGACATGTCGCCGTCGCCGACCGCCTTGAAGGTCCCAATGAACTGGAGGGCGCGGGCATAGATGTCTCGGGCCCCGATCTGCTGCGCGAGCGTTCTTGCCTTCTCCGCCCATGGCCAACCCTCGTACATCTGGCCCGCGGTCATACAGCGCGCCGCCATCTCCGCGTACGCGCGATTGAGCTCCAGTGATGGCGGGACGCTCTCGAGGACCCGGATGGCTTCGGCAAGCGTCCGCTGCGCCGCTTCTCGTGCGCCCCTGAACCACTGCAGTCTCGCCTGGTGTGTGAGCGCGTCGCCGAGCCCAACGACATCACCGGCTGAACGCAGGTCCTTTACGGCTTCGTCCAGGGTCCGCTCGATTTCACGAACGTCCAGCTTGCCGGCGCCCCCGAAGCCACCGCCGCCCGCCACGACGACGCGAATGAGAAGGCGACCTCGCTGCCTCGAATCCTCGGGAGCCAGGTCAAGTGCGCGCCGATAGAGCTCGAGCGCCTGGCGGGTGTCGAGTTTCATCGCACGATTGCCGGCCATCTCGAGCGCCTCGAGCGCCTGCTGGCGCAGCCCACTGATGTCCGCCTGCCGGCCGACCGCGACCGAGAGCGCAAGCGCCTGCTCGTAGTGGTAGGCGAGCAGCTCCGATACGTCGCTGACACGATCTCCGGCGACCGCCTTGATCCAGTCCGCCGCGAGCTCGTGTTTCCGACCGCGGGCGGCCCGCGGGATCTGGCCGTAGGCCACGTCCCGGATCAGCGCGTGCCAGAACGCGTACTCGGCCTGGCCTTCGACGGTCGTCGTCCGTGAGCGTCGGACGAGCTCCTTGCGGGTGAGCTCGTGCAGTGCCGCCGCGGCAGCGCCGTCGTCCAGGCCGCCCATCGAGGCAACGGCGCCAGACCAGAACACCTTGCCGATCACGGCCGCGTCGTGGATGACGGCCTTACCGGTGGGGCTGAGCGTGTCGAGTCGCGCCGCGATGGTGGCCTGGATCGACTCGGGGAGCGGAATTTCGGCATCAGGAACCATGGACAAGGTCCGGCCCCGCCGCCGCAGGATGCCGCGGTCGAGCAGCATTCGGACGTACTCCTGGGCGAAGAGCGGGTTGCCGCCCGCGCGCTCGAGCAGCGCGGCCTGGATCTCGGCGGGCAGCGCCACCTGGGCGAGCAGCGCGAACACGAGCCTCGAGGTGTCCTGGTCGGACAGGCCCGAGAGGGCGAGGGTCGTCGCATTTCGCTTGCCGCCTGCCCAGCCGGGATGCCGTTCGTAGAGCTCGGGCCGCGCGGTGCAGACGACGAGGATCGGAACGTCGGTCGACCAATCGACCAGGTGGTTTATGAATTCGATGAGCGCGTCGTCCGCCCAGTGGATGTCTTCGAAGACGACGACGAGCGGCCCTCGCGAGGTGATCGCCTCGAGGAACGTTCGCCACGCGGCGAAGGATTCGGTCCGATCGACCTGGTCAGCGGCCAGCCCGACGAGCGGGCCAAGCCGGCTTTTCACCCACTCGGCCTGGCGGGCGTCCTGAACCACCGCGTTGACGGCGACAGCCAACTTCGCGTCGGCCTCCTCGGGTGCGTCGCTCTCGAGGATCCCGGCATGGCTCTTGACCATCTCGCCGAGCGCCCAGAACGTGATGCCTTCGCCGTACGGCAGACAACGGCCCTGCCGCCAGAAGGCCAGGACCTCGGGGTCGTCATCGAGGGCGCCCTTGAACTCCCAGATCAGTCGCGACTTCCCGACGCCAGGTTCGCCCGTGACGGTGACGAGCTGGAGCGACGACTCGTCCACGGCTCGGCGGAACGTTTCGCGCAGGAGCGTCAGCTCACGCGCCCGCCCGAGAAACGGCGTCGAGGCACGCTGATCGACGTCGACGCCGTACCGCCCGCGTGCGGCGAGTGCTCGCCAGATCCGTAACGGCTCTCTTTTGCCCTTGACCGCTACGGGATCCAGTGCTTCGTATTGAACGGCGTCGCGCGTGGCGCGATAGGTGAGCTCTCCGACCACCACGCCGCCCTCCGGCGCGATCGCCTGGAGGCGGGAGGCCGTGTTGACGACGTCTCCGCTGACGATGCCCCTGCCCTCCGCCGCCCGGTCTCCAACGCCTGCACCGATTGCCACGAGGGCTTCACCGGTGTTCACGCCGATCCGGACCGCGAGGTCGAGCCCGGGACGCGCCTCGTTGAGCTCGCTGACGGCGTCCAGGATTCGGAGCGCGCTTCGGACGCCGCGCTCCGCGTCATCTTCGTGCGCGGCCGGCGCTCCGAAGACTGCCATCACCGCGTCGCCGATGAACTTCTCGATCATGCCATCGAAGCGCTCGATCTCCCGGCGGAGCTGCGCGTGATAGGCGTCGAGCAGGTCGCGGACGTCTTCGGGGTCGGTGCCTTCGGCCCTTGCGGTGAACCCAACAAGGTCGCAGAACAGAACCGTGACGGTCTTGCGTTCCTCGAGGGCGGGGACAGCTGCTGCCAGCGGTGCGGCGCAGTTCAGGCAGAACCGTGCGCGCTCCGGGTTCTCTTCACCGCAGTTGGGACAGACCACCACTCGCCGAGTCTACGGGACCCCGATCCATGCGGAGCGATCGGCGATCACGAGCCCGCTTGCGCGCGGAGGTCGGCAGGGCTCACCCTCGCATGGCGCAGATAGGTGGTGGAGGTGGGAATGGGCGAGCGTTCGAGTTTCAGCGGAAAGGTCCGCTACTTTCGGCCGGAGCAGCAGGGCGGCCTGGCGGTCGTCGACATCCCGGCCGAGGTGACCAAGGCGCTCGGCGGCCTCAAGCAGATGCGGGTTCGCGGCAAGCTCGCCGCCACCGAGTTCACATCGAACACGATGCCGGCCGGTGGCGGTGTTCTTGCGCTCAGCGTGAGCCGGAAGCTGCTGACGGATGCCGGCCTGGCCGTCGGCGACGAGGCGGAAGTCGAGATCGAGCGGCTCTAGTCGGTCGCGCGACCAGTCAGCGGGACGCCGCCGCGGTCAGACTGGGACGGCCTTCGCCTCGAACGAGGCCTCCCTCGCGCGGCGCTCGCCTCGATCCGCGACGAACCACAGCAGGTCAGACGTGAGCTCCCGGCGGAGCAGGTCCTCTCGGACGCGGCGCAGAAGCTGTACGCGCTCGTCGTCCGCGGCGCCGTCGGCGCCGAGTGCCTGCGCCCGGTCCAGCAGCTCGTCTTCGATTTCGGCGAGTAGTGTGTCGCGCATCCCAGTTCCGTATCCAGCCATCTCATCCCTGACATCACCTTAACGAAAGTACTGGGACTTTCGTACGGGTCCGGAGCGCAAACCGGTGCGCGGGCGCAACCGGAGGCACGAAGGGGCCGCCGCGGGAACGACGGCCCCTCGCTTCGGGGTCCGCTCAGACCACCTCGCGTAGTGCACCCGACTCGACGTCGTAGATCAGGCCGTGCACCGGCACGTCCTTGATCCACGGATGCGAGCGGATTCGCTCGACCTGCGCGCGGAGGTTGGTCTCCAGTTCGGGGAAGGCCAGGAACGGAAGGTCGACGTCCGTGCCCGTCCTTGCGGCCAGGTCGCGCTGCACCTCGTCGTCGCGGAAGGTGAGCATCCCGCAGCCGGTGTGCTCGATGACGATGACCTCCTCCGTGCCCAGGAGCTGCTGGCTGATGACCAGCGAGCGAAGGGCGTCGTCGGTGGCGAGGCCCCCGGCGTTCCGGATGATGTGGGCATCGCCGGTCCGCAGGGCGAGGACGTCCTCGACGGTGAGCCGGGCATCCATGCAGGCCAGCACAGCCAGCTTGCGGCCGGGTGGGAGGGGAAGGATCGAACGATCGAACTGTGCCCGGTAGCGCTCGTTTTCGGCGAGGGCGCGCGCGTACTCAGGCGTGCGTGTCTCGACTGCCATGACAACCTCAGGTCTTGAAGATGTTTTTCGGTCGGCAGGCGGCCGTTGCGGGCGCGGGACCGTGGACTGGCTACGCGGTCGAGGCGCCTCGCCGCTCAGAGGCGCGCACGCGGAGCAGGTCCCTGACCCGCTCGAGACACATGCAGCGGCCCGTCTGAAGCGTCACGGGCGGATCATCGCAGGCATCCGCCGTGCCTGCAAAGTGGCCCTCCAGAGGGGAGGGCCAAGTTGCACGGGACTGCCAGCGGGCGGTCAGGCGGCAGGTGCCTCCTCGACCTCGGCCATGGCGTCGATCATCACGGAAGCAAGCACCCCGTAGGCGGTCGCCCACGCCTCGCGGGTGTCGGGATCGAAGTCCCGGCCAAGGCCCGTGTCGAGCGTCCACAACAGAGCGGCGCCGACGGTGTCGAGGTCCTTCGCGCGCGCGCCGTACCCGGCGTGGCGGCGACCGAGCGCCTGGACGGCCGGGACGAGCTGCTCCAGCTTGTCGAGGCTCTTCACGACCACTGCGAGCGTCTGCATCAGGACCTTGCGCTGCTTGTCCATGTCGGTGTGGCTGAACAACGGCCGCACGCTCGGGTCGAGCGTGAACAGGCGGCCGTAGAAGAGATTTGCCGCGGTGTCCGCGATTGGCTCGACCTTCGTCCAGCTCGCGCGGATCAGTTCGATCTGTGTGGGTGTCACGTCCCAGGCTCCTCGTTTGCGATCGCGCGTCCGTGCGCGTCTGCAATTCAGGTTGGCGAGGTTCCAATCCAGATGCGATGGACATGGGAGGAGGGCCGCCATGGACATCCGTCGACTCAGCAGTGGGCGGTGGCCGCCGGTCTTGCAACCCGGCCCAACAGGCCGGGCAGTCTCAGATCCCCAAGCCGCGGAGGAAGTCGCGATTACGGCGGTTCGATTCGCGCAGCGTTTCGAGCGTGTCAGTGGCGAACAGGAAGCGGTCCTGCTCGACGACCAGCCAGCCGTCGTAATCGTGGCGCCGAAGTGCGTCGACGACCGACGCGATCCCGGAGTCTCCACTCCCGAGCTCGACGAACGCGCCCTGGATGAGCGCCGCTTCCATGCCCTTGCCCTCTCGGGCGATCGCGTCCAGCACCGCTGTCCGGCAATCCTTCGCGTGGACGTGGCGGATCAACTGGTGGTACGTGTCCACCAGCTCGACGGGATCCGAGCCGCCGAAGCGCGCGTGGCCGGTGTCCAGGCAGAGGCCCAGCAGGGCGGGGTCCATCGCGTCGAGGACGCGCGTGACCTCGTCGTGGGTCTCGATGTAGGTGCCCGCGTGCGGGTGGACGACCGGCTCGAAGCCTTCGGCCCTGCAGATGTCGGCCGCCCGGTGGAGGTTGTCGACCAGCAGCCGAAATCGGTCCGGAGGCAGCGCGGCTTCGGGGTGGTCGGGGATTCGACCGGCGAACGCCTGCCGCACGGGCTCGTCGAAGTGGTCGGCGAGGATCGCGAAAGGCCGTGAGCCATCAGGCGTCGCGTCGCGCAGCAGGGCCAGGCTTTCGCGCAGCCAGTCCTGGTCGGCCGTGAACTTCTCCGCGCGGCTGAAGTGCAGCGGCAGGAAGGCGCCCACGAGCTCGAGGTTGCGGCCGCCCAGCGCCGCGCGAACCTCCTCCCCGGTTCCCATCCAGCCCGGCGGACCGAGCTCGGTGCCCTGGAAGTCCAGCTCGGCGATGAGGTCGAGAACCTGGTCGGGCGTCGGCATCCAGGCGTCGTCGACGATGATTTCATCGACGCCGAAGCTGCACGGCGCGTTGGCGACTCTCATTGCGGCAGGACCACCACTTTCGTGGCCTGACCTGAGCGGAGCAGGTCCAGGCCGGCCAGGGTCTGGTCGAGCGGCAGGACATGGGTCACGATCGGCTCGAGGCGAAGCGCGCCGCTCTCGACCATCCGGATCGCCGTCGGGAACGTGAAGTTCGTGATGTAGGACCCGAACACGGATAGCGATCGCTCCGTGATCGAGTACTGATGGATCGGCGGACGGGCGTTCTGGTTCTGCCCGAACAGGACGATCCGGGCGCCCAGGGCCGCATGCTCCACCGCCGAGCCGAACTGGGTGCCCACCGCGTCGACGAGCAGTTCGGCGCCCTCGGGCAGGAGGTCAGGGCGGCGTGCGGCGAACTCGTCCGGCGCGAGTGTTTCGTCGGCCCCGACCGCGTCTGCCACCTTCCGCCGGTCCGGTGAGGGCTCGACGACGAAGACCGGGCCGGCGCCCGACGCTCGGAACACCGCCAGGAACAGGCACCCGATCGCGCCCGCCCCGAAAATGACGGCCGACTCGCCCGGGCGAGGGTTGGCCTTCGAGGCGCCGTTCACTACGCACGCGAGCGGCTCGATCAGGGCCGCGACCTCCATCCGCGGGCCATCGGCGAGCGGGAACACGGCGTTGGCCGGCGCCTTCACGAGCGACGTCAGGGCGCCGTCGCGAAAGATTCCCAGCGCGCGGACGTTCAGGCAGTTGGCAGGTCGCCCGGCCCGGCAGTAGCGGCAGACTCCGCAGTTCGGGTCCGGGTCGACCGCCACGCGCTGCCCGGCTCGAAGCCCGGCTGCCTGGGCCTCGCTGCCGGCCGCGGCGATGCGGCCCATGAACTCGTGGCCCATCACGACGCCGGGATCCGCGGGATGGCCGGGCGGCACGTTCAGGATCTGGAGGTCCGTGCCGCAAACCCCGCACGCCTCGACCGCCACGATCACGTCGTCGGGCGCCTCAACGCCCGGCTCCGGCCGCTCCTCGATACGCAGGACGCCGTCGCCGTGGAATACGGCAGCCTTCACGAACCCCTCCTCACAGCCGATCCAGTATGCGAGGTCAGCGGGTGGAGGGGGGCGGTCCGGACCGTCTGATTTCCCACCGCCATTCGCCCGGAGACTCGTAGCGCCGCCGATGCCTGCGGAATCCGCCTCTCATTCACCGGTGGACTGATGAGCAGATAGGCGGGCCCACCTACGGTTTTCCCCGGCCCGCTGCCACGCACGAAGCGCTCGCTTCGGAGCCGCCGCAAGCCCCGTCGGGCGGTCGATGTCCCGCATATGAGTCCGGTGATGAATGAGAGTGGGGAAACGGGGATTGCTTGCGGGCCAGATCGCCGATCGCCGGTCAGCCGAGCCGTTCGCGCACGGGCCCCGCGAGCGCGTCAAGGGTTCCCTGGTCGAAGGGTGCCGGCCAGTCGAAAACCATGGCCTCGGCCCCGGCCTCCCGATAGGCCTCGACGGCACGAACGACCGCATCGACGGTGCCGACGAACGGCGACTCGCTGACGGCGGCAGCCGCCTCCGGCGCGTCCATGCCGTTCGCTCGGAAGATGCCGTCCAGGACATCGCGCGCTTCATCGGCGGTCCGCCGGATGAGTACAGGCGGCGCACCGACGGTACGCCTGATCGTGCCCGGGTCCCGACCAATTTCCGCGCAGTAGCCGTCCAGGATCCCGTTGCGACGACGAATCGTGTCCGGATCGCCCTCGCCGTTCCAGATGTCCGCCGTGGCCGCAACGATCCGCAACGTTCGCTTCTCGCCCGACCCGCCGATCAGCAGCGGCAGCCGCCCCAGCGGTGAGGGATCGTTGCGCGCGCCATCCATCGATACCCAGCGCCCCGTCACGGATACGGACTCGCCGTCGAGCAACCCGCGGATCGCCCGCGCCTGCTCCTCGAACCGCGAGATCCGGTCTCCGAGGGGCGGATATTCGAAGCCGAATGCCCGGTGCTCGCCCTCGTACCAGCCGGCCCCGAGCCCGAGGATCGCGCGCCCGCCGGACGCGTGGTCGAGCGCCGTCGCCATCTTCACCAGCAGACCGGCGGTGCGGTAGCCGGCGCCGCTGACGAGGCAGCCGAGCTGCACCCGGTTGGTCGCCGCGGCCCAGCCGGCGAGGGTCATCCAGCCCTCGAACACCGGTCCGTCGACCCGCCCGCCAGACTTCACGGCCGACCCGACGGGCGGCAGGAAGTGGTCGTTCGAATAGAGGGCTCCGAAGCCGCGCTCGTCGATCGCACGGCCCGCGGCCATCAGTGCATCCCAGCCGGTGAACTGACCCCAGACCTGGAAGTCCAGCCCGATCGGGGGGCCCTTCATCCGGATGCCAAGTCCGCCGCCACCTCGTGGACCCGAACGACGCGACCCTCGCGTCGTGCCCGATCGGCGGCGACGGCAATCGCGAACGCCGCGCGTCCATCGTCGCCATTCGGGGTGACGCTGCGGTCCTCCCGGATGGCCGCTGCGAACGCCCGCGCCTCGGCCGCGTAGGCGGCAGCGAAT
>DASXSA010000064.1:0-3515 GCA_036506235.1 Candidatus Limnocylindrales bacterium
CGAAGCCGACTCCGAGCACCCGCTCGCCCGGGCGATCGTCGCCGAGGCTCGGCGCCGGGGGCTCGAGCCGCCCCGGGCCGTCGACTTCGAAAGCCTGGCAGGTCGCGCAGTCCGGGGACGCGTGAATGGTCGCGAGGTCGCTGTGGGAGGGCCCCGGCTGCTCGCCGACCTCGGACTCGACCCGATCGCGGAGTCTGATGTTTGGGAACGTGAGGGACAGACCGTTCTCCACGTGGTCGCCGATGGCAGCGTGCTGGGCGCGCTCGCCCTGGAGGACGAGATCCGTCCCGAGTCCTATGAGGCGGTCAGGGATCTGCACGACCTCGGCCTCCGGGTGGCGATGATCAGCGGCGACAGCCAGGCGGTCGTCGATTCGGTCGCGCAGCGCCTCGGGATCGACGAGGTCGCGGCCCAGGTGCTGCCGGCCCAGAAAGCAGCCGCGGTCCGGCGTTTCCAGGATGGGAATCGGAAGGTTGCATTCGTCGGCGACGGGGTCAACGACGCGCCGGCACTGGCGACTGCCGACGTTGGCATGGCGATCGGGGCCGGGACGGACGTCGCGGTCGAGTCCGCGGGCATTGTCCTCGTGCGAAGTGATCCGCGTGACGTAGTCGCCGCGATCGAGCTGTCGCACGCGACCTATCGCAAGATGATCCAGAACCTCGTCTGGGCGACCGGTTACAACCTGGTCGCCATCCCCGTTGCGGCTGGCGTGCTCGTGCCGTGGGGGATCGACCTGCCGATGGCAGTAGGTGCTATCGCGATGAGCGCGTCCACGATCATCGTGGCTGCGAATGCCCAGGTGCTTCGGCGCTTGCGGGTTCGCCCTTCGCCGATGGTCGTGGCTCAGCCAGGCACCGCGGGCGCGTGACAGCCTGGCGCAGCATCTGTACCTCGTGGGTCGCCGCGAAACTCATTCCGGCATCTCGGGCCAGACCTAGCGCTCGGCGCCGAGGACTTCGGTCACGGCGTCCGCAGCATCGCGAAGCTGGTCGACATCGTGTTCTGAATAGGGGTCACCACTTACGCGAGGCCCCAGGCGGATGCGTGCAATTGCGCCCCGTCGGTCGTTGATCGTTGCCGTCACGCGGGAATCACCATCCCAGGAGCCGATCGTGTGCGCGGAAAAGGAGCCATCCTGGCCGCGCAGTTCAGCGGCCCCTCCAGTCGCGTCGAATGTGGCGACGCTTTCCGACAGCAGCCGCATCAGCAGGCGTTGCGAGTCTGAAATCCCCGCGAACTGCCGGACCTCCGTCGCAAACGAGCCCAGGCCGGTCAGCCCTTTGGCGGCACGCTTGAAACGCCGGTCCACGAAGCGTTGGGCTAGTTCGCGCAAAGGGCTGAGCACGCCCACTAGAATCAGCGTTGTGATGACGATCGCGGCGTCGGACCGCTGACCCGTGACGGCGACGAAGGTGCCCTGGATCGTGCCCACCAAGGCAGCCGTCAGGCCAGCCAGGAACCCGCTGACGATGACGTACACCAGTGTCCGGTTCAGGATCACGTCGATGTTGTAGAGGTGGTAGCGGGTCATCGCGATCCCGACGGCGACCGGGATCGCCAGGAGCGTCAGGAGCTGAACAACCTGGAGTGGCGCGACGATCGGTAAGGCATTTACCAGAACGTTTGTCACCGCGGCCAGGCCCCCAGCGGCGGCGACCCATTTGAGCTGCTGGCGCTCGACAGATCCCGCTTGGCGCAGACGGGCCAGGAGCGCTGCGCCGCATGCCGCCAGCGCCAGGGGCCCGCCGTAGCGCGCGAGGCCGTAGATCTGGACCTTCAGGAGCGCTGTCTCGGCGTCGAAGAACGGATTGGCGCTCCCGGCCATGGCCGGGAGAGGGGCGAGCGCAGCGATTGCTATACCAAGCGCGTTGGTAGCGACGACCGCGACGCCGACCAATAGCCAACGCCGGGACGGAAGACGGCCGTCCGGAAAGAGCAACACCGTCAACCCGGCGGCGAGCGACGTGAAATACGCGCTGATGCGCACGAAGCGCACCGTGATCTCCGCGCTTTCCGGCTGACCAGTCCCTCGAAGCGACGCGATGACAAACTCCTGGGTCACGGCGATCAGGCCGAACCCGAGGCCGGTTGCGAGCATGAGCCAGCCCACACCGTTTCGGGGGTATCGCATCGCAATCCGGGCCCCGATCGTCGCCCACGCCAGCGCGAAGAGTGCGACCGATCCGCGCAGATAACCAGCCTCGGGGGCTGGCGTTGAGAGACTCGCAATGACGATCACGACGGCGACAATCGCGAGGAGAGTGGCGACCGCCCAAAGAGTCCGCGCAAGCCGGCGGGCCACGGCCGATGGGGCCGCCTCGGCCCGGTACGGGGAGATCTCTATCGAGCTACTTGCGCTCATCGCCTAACTGTAGGAGGCGCTGACCCGGCGACGCGCGGCGGCTTGAATTGGGATCCATTTGGCGTGATGCAGGCGAGCAATGGGCGGACCCGCGCAGCCACGTGTGAAACGATGAGGCGCTCGGGTCAGCCGACTCCGCTCATGACGGCATAGAACTGGACCGGCACCTCGATCCCCTTGAGCGAATGAGACCCCCGATCATCGAAGCGCAGACTGCCGTCGTCGGCCAACGCCCGACTGACCGCAGAGACCAGCACCTCCGAGGGCTGGGCGCTGGCCATGACACGGGCAGCAACGTGGACGGCGACCCCCCGCACATCGTCGGCGAGGATCTCGATTTCGCCGGTGTGCACGCCCGCGCGGATCTCGATGCCCATGTGTCGCGTGGCGTCGCGGATCGCGAGCGCGCACCGCAGGGCGGCGACCACGCTGTCGAAGATCGCGAGGAAGCCATCGCCGGTCGTCTCGATCTCGCGCCCGCGGAAGCGCTCGAGCTGGCGACGAACGGCGCGATTGTGTGCGGCCAGGCCCTGCTTCCAGGCAGCGTCGCCGAGCTCGGAAGCCATCTTCGTGGAGCCGACGATGTCAGTCATCACCATCGTGGCGACCGCTCGGGCTTTCGACGCCGGCAGACCGAAGTCCGAGACGCTACCCGAGATGTCCAGAAGGACGACTGGCTCGTCGCCAACGACCCAGCCGTCGTGGCCGGGCGGGATGTCCATGACGTCGTTCGGCGCAAACTCGTGCGTCTCGGCCTCGGCCGTCCGGAACGCCATGCGCCCTGCGAGGAGCACGTGCAGATGATGGAGCTCGCATAGCTCCGTCCCGACGGCCGGCTTGATATCGGTCGACCAGCGCCAGCCTGGCTCGAGCACAGCGCGGCCGATCGCCAGAGAGCCGATCTCGACGAAGGTGCCGATCCTGTGTGGGAATTGCCTGGCCTCGTCAGGTCGCTCCAAGCTCTTCCAGCGGATCACCTGTCCGCGGGAAACTTCTTCACGTATATCTCCCGTATCCAGACGATCCGTCGATTCTACGGACACAGCCCGGCGGGGCGGACAGGTCAAGGACGAAACTGCCGGGCCAAGCACCCATCATGTGCGGCCGTCGCGCAGACCGTTAGGGGCGATGCGAGCAGGCTTCGGGAGTT
>DASXSA010000065.1:0-6838 GCA_036506235.1 Candidatus Limnocylindrales bacterium
GCACGTTAGGTCGCATTTGTGCCCGTCCTCCGCGACCGCTCGGGCCAGGCTTGTCCCGAGCCAGGCTCGAGGCGGGACAAGGTCAGGAGGTCGAAAGCCACCCTGAACCGAAGCCGAGCCTCGAACACGACATAACGTGCACGAGAACCGCGTTTGGCCATCTTGCCGCCGCGGAGCGGTCGGCCTGCACAAACGGCCCAGCAAGCCGCTGCCGGCCCTCACGAAACGGCAGGACCCGGCGCGTCGTCCGCGCCGGGTCCTGGGGAGGAGGGAGGATGGGAGTCGGTGTTGGTCAGTCTTGCGCCGTCTCCGGACGGAACGCCGGCCGCGCGCCCCGCTCCGCCTCGGGCGCGCCCTGTGCCTGCGCGCTGGGCGCCTGTGCACCAAGAGTCGTCCGAAGCGGGATCTCCTTGAGGAAGAACGTGGCAACCACCGCGATCACCGCCGCGCCCACGCCCAGCCACATGCTGTTCGCGATCGCGATCGTGAACGCGTGGTTGAACCCGTTGACGAAGACGGCCTGCAGGTTCGCCGGAAGCTGTGCCAGGAACGCCAGGCCACTTCCGTTGGCGCCGCCGGAGCTCACCGCGGTCAGCTGACCCGGATCAAAGCCGGGCGGCGGAGTCGCCGGCAGGAGCTGGTTCGGCGCGCCGGCCTTGCCGAGCTCGGTCCGCAGCAGGTCCCAGGTCAGGTTGTTTCGGAACAGCGTGAACGCGAACGAGATCCCGATCGTGGTGCCGATCTGGCGGAAGAGCGTCAGGTCGCTCGTGGCCGTCCCCAGCTCCTGGAAGGGCACCGAGTTCTGCACGATGATCGTGAACACGGCGAAGGTGGGCCCGACGCCGAGGCCGGCGATGAACATCCATCCCCACAGGGTCACGTCCGGCGTGCCCGCGCGCAGCTGGGTCATGAGGGCGAGGCCGACGACCAGCAGCGTCACTCCGACGATGACGACCGGCTTGTAGCGGCCGGTGCGGCTGACGATTTGCCCCGACACGATCGAGCTGAAGATCAGCCCGAACAGGAACGGGAGCAGCTTGTAGCCCGACTCTGTCGCGCTCGAGTGCTCGACGATCTGGAAGTAGAGCGGCAGGAAGATGATCGCCGCGCCGAAGCCGAAGGTCGCGAAGAAGATGGCCACCATCGACGCCGAGAAGGTGCGGTTGCGGAACAGGTGGAGCGGGATGATCGGCTCGGTGGTCCGGCCCTCGACGACCACGAAGATGACGAGGAACACCAGGCCGACGAGGATCCAGCCCCAGACCGACGCGTCGCCCCAGTTGCCGCTCTCGGCGAAGGTGAAGCCGAGGAGGATCGGGACGAGCGCGAGGACGAGCGTCACGACGCCCAGATAATCGACGCGCACCTTCCGGCCGGTCCGGCCCATGTTGGGCAGGAGGCGCCCGATGACGGCCAGGGCGACGAGGCCGATCGGGATGTTGACGAAAAAGATCCAGTGCCAGGAGAGCTGGTCGGTCAGGAAGCCGCCCAGCCCCGGTCCCAGGAGGAACGCGACGCCGAAGACGAGGCCGAAGAGTCCCTGGTACTTGCCGCGCTCGGCCGGAGTGAACAGGTCACCGATCACCGCCAGCGCGATCGGGAAGAGCGCACCGGCGCCAAGGCCCTGGATGCCGCGGAAGAGGATGAGCTGCCACATCTCCTGACTCAGGCCGGACAGCGCCGACCCGATCAGGAACAGCGAGATGCCGAAGATCAGGAGTGGTTTGCGACCGTACAGGTCGGACAGCTTGCCGTAGATCGGCACCGTGACCGTGCTGGTCAGCAGGTAGATCGCGACGGCCCACGTGTAGTAGTCGGCGCCCTTGAGATCCGACACGATCCGCGGCAGCACCGGACCGACGATCGTCTGGTCCAGGGCGCCCAGGAACAACCCGAGCAGTACTGCGCCGAGGATCTCGAACTTCGCGCGCTGGGACAGGCCGAGGGCGGGATCCTCCGCCTCGCTGACGGTCCCCGGGCCCCTCTGCTCGATCGAAACGCTTTCCACGAATGACTTCCCTTCCCGCCCCTGGGCTCAGTGTGTGTGGTGCTGAAGACCGAAGGCCGTCGCGGTATCCGGGTCCGCGGCCGTCTCGGCGTTGATCGCCTGTCGGACGTCTTCCAGCGTCGTGGCCAGGCGCTCGAGCTGCGACCGATCCAGCCGACCGAGCACCCTGCGGAGCATCGTCGACTTCAGGACCTCGACGTCCTCGAGCACTGCCCGGCCCTTGGCCGACAGCCGAACCTGCACAATCCGCCGATCGTCCGGCACCCGGACGCGCTCGACGAACCCGCGCTCCTCCATCCGGTCGACAAGGCCCGTGGCGTTGGACAGCGACACGTCGAGCATGTCGGCCAGGTGGCCCATCGTCAGGTCCGAGTGGTGCTCGAGCAGCCACATGATGTGGAGGTGGGTCATGCTGACGTCCTGCTTGACCAGACGCTGCGTGCCCCGGCAGCGGAGCTCGCGGACGGCGGCCATGAAATCGCCGATGATCCCCTCCACAGCCTCGGTGCTTGCCGCACCGGCCGTGTCGGCCGAACCAGTCCTGGCGTCCGTTGCCGCATCCGTTTGCTTCTGGTCAATTGTTGTCATGACATGAAGCATTCTAACGCTGCGAATAATTTCGTCAAGCCCAACGATTGAGACGACCCGCAGGAATTCGACTGGAGGAGCCGATGCGCTTCGCGCTGATGATCGAGCCCCAGCAGGGGACGAGCTACGCGGACCAGCTGGCGGTCGCCCAGCATGCCGAGGCCGGCGGCTTCGAGACGCTGTTTCGCTCGGACCACTACTCGAGCTTTCCGGGACCGGACGACAACCCGACGACCGACGCCTGGGCGTGTCTCGCCGGCCTGGCCCGGGACACGACGCGTATCGGCCTCGGCACGCTCGTCTCGCCGGTGACGTTCCGGCTGCCGGGAAACCTCGCGAAGGTGGCGGCGACCGTCGACGAGATGAGCGGCGGCCGCCTCGAGTTCGGTCTCGGTGCTGGCTGGAACGAGATCGAGCACGCACGGTACGGCTTCCCGTTCCCGCCGATCGCCGATCGAGCCGACATGCTGGAGGAGCAGCTCACGATCCTGCGCGGCCTGTGGGAGGAACCCGATGGCTGGGGGTTCGAGAGCCAGCACTACCGCATCGAGGCCGCGCTGTTCCGGGCGAAGCCCGTGCCTCGCGCTGAGCCACGTCTCGAGGGGCGGAAGGGCGGCATCCGGCTGATCGTCGGCGGCGACGGCACGCCGCGCTCGATGCGGATCGCCGCTCGGCTTGCGGACGAGTTCAACCTCTCGAGTGGCGGGCCGGAGCGGGTTGCGGATCGGACGAAGAAGCTTGACGAGACCTGCCGGGCGGCCGGGCGCGATCCAGGGAGCCTGGCCCGTTCGGCGATGGTCGGAGCGCTTGTCGGACGGGACAACGCGGAGGTCGGGAGCCGCACGCGAGAGCTGATGAAGGTGCTCGGAAACGGCGCGAACAACGATGCGTGGCTGGCGGAGCGCCGGAAGCGGTGGATCATTGGAACGCCGGATCAGGCTCGGGCAATGGTCGGCCGCTTTGCCGACGCCGGCATCGAACGAATCATGCTCCAGGACTTCCTGCCCTGGGACCTTGACATGATCGACCTGATGGCCGAGGAGCTCGTCGGGCGCGTCTAGCTGGCGTTTTGCGCGGAGGCCCACGGCCTCGCGCTACTCGGCGGCCTCGGCCGCCCTCCGGTAGCGCTCGTCGTCCCGGCGGATCGGGTCGGGGTTCGTTCCCTTCGCGCGAGCAATCCGCTCGGTGAAGAGCTGGAGCGGAGTCGCGCTGCCGAGCAGCGCGGCGACAGGATTCGGCAGGTCAAGAGCGCCGGGTACGAGCAATCGACCCGCAGGCGTGAGCTCGGCGGCAACGTCGCCGTCGACCTCCTCGGCCAGGATCGCTCCGCTGCGCAGGCCGACGACCCGGGCGGCAGCCAACAGCTGTCGGGCTCGGGCGACTCGATCGGCGCGGCCGGATGAATCGGTCAGGATCAGCACGAGGGCGGTGTCGGCATCCGTCGCGGGCTGGTGTCCGTGCAGGAACGTCTCGAGGTCCCGGTAAGCGGATGGGATCCAGGCGGCTTCCTCGATCTTGAGTGTGAGCTCGCGGCCCGCGATTCGATCCACGCCCGATGCGACGACGACGACATGACGAGCACTCGCAATCGATGGCGCCCAAGCCTCCGCTTCACGCTCCTGATCCCGTCCCGCCGAGAGCAGAGCCCGCGCGACACCGGGGTCTGGGCTCTTGCCCGACAGGTGACCGGCCACGGCGGTCGCCGCGAGCAGGGGCGCCAGGTAGCCGATGGTGTGGCACCAGCTCTGGTCGAGCTCCTCCGTGGCAAGAACGAGGTCTGACGCGGCAGCACCCGGCGACCTGTTGGACACGGTCACCAGCGCGATGGTCGCGCCCGCCTCATGAGCAGCGGCGATGGCCCGATTCGTGGCCCACGTGCCCCCCTCATGTGAGATCGCGATCAACAGGCCGCCCCGTCGCGGCTCCAGCGCGGCCTCGAACGCCTGGACCGCGATGAGCGCATCGACCGACGCGTCCCCTCCCAGCGCAGAGCGGACGATCTCGACGAAGCCCTGCGCGCCGTGCTCGCTCGTACCGCAGCCGACCACGACGACCGGTTCGCGTGCGTCGACGCATTCCCGGAGCTGCTGCGCCAGCCGCCCAGCAGGACCGACCGGATCGGCGAGTCGGGTCAGCAGGCGTTCTGCCAGCGCCGGCTCGGCGGCGATCATCTCGGTCATCAGGTACGGCGGGCCGGGTCGCGCGGCCGGGGTCGAGCTCGCCCGCCAGGGATCGGGGGCTCCTGGCAGCGGGGCGTCGGGATCTGTTGTCGTTGCACTCATGGGGCGACTATAGGGCCGTCGAGTCGCCCGTCCCGCATCGACATCGCCAACAGGGACGGCTGTTAGCGCAGTCGCCCGAAGCGCCGGATGGGCGCGTAGCGGAACCACGCGCGCCCGATCAGCCGGTCGAGTGAGACGGGGCCATATCGGCGCGAGTCGATCGAGCGCGCATCAGCGTCGCCAAGGAGCCACGCCTCGTCCGCCGGCAGTCGGATCGTGACCTGGACCTGCTCGCCGGTCGACGGATCGGTCACGGGGAGGTCCTGGATCGTGTCACCCGGTCGGGCGGCCACTCGCTTGATCGCGATCAGCTCGGAGCCAGGCTCGCGAAAGACGACGACCGAGCCGCGGCGCGGCCATCGGCCAACCGTCGGGTCGACCAGCAGCCAGTCGCCGGGCTCGATGGCCGGCCACATGCTGTCCTCGGCCACGGCGACACGCCAGGGTCCCTGCAGGCGACGCCAGAAACGGCGGAGCCCCGCCGTTCGGCGGGGTTCCGGGTCAGATGCCATCGCCAACGGCTGCCCCGAGCGGGGCGTGAATCAGGCTGGCCGGCCGGCCACCCGCGTCTTCTCCTCGCCGCCGGTCTTCTTCCAGGCAGCGTCGACCTCGTTGATCAGGTCGAGAAGCTTCTGCGCGTCCGCCTTGTCGACCGAGGCCTTCACCTTCGATGCCTGCTTGGCCGCGTTCCAGAACGTCTCGTGCAGGTTGGGCACGGCCTGGACGTGTTCCGGCTTGAAGTAGTCGTGCCACAGGACGTCGAGGTGGTGCTTGACGAGTTCCGCGCGCTCTTCCTTGATGTGCACTGCGCGCGCCCGGAAGATCGGATCCGAGCTGGCCTCGTACTTCTCGATGATCTTGTAGCAGGACTCCGCCTCGATGCGCGCCTGCTCCGGGTCGTAGATGCCGCACGGCAGATCGCAGTGAGCGTGGGCGATCGTCGTCGGCGCAAGCCAACGGGTGATGCGATCCATGGGGACCTCCGGGCATTGCGGGTGATCGCGGGCGTGGCCGCCGGGTTCGTGGCGGTGGCCCCTGGACCTCGAAGTGTCGGAGTCGCCGGAAAGGCTGTCAAACACCCGCTGCCGTGAGCCGCTCGCCTTCGGACGACGCTCGGCGCGGACTCGTTAGCATGCCGACGAATGCGCCTTTCCTACGTCGTTTGCGACGTCTTCACGACACAGCCCCTCGAAGGCAACGCGCTTGCCGTCTTCCCGGACGGGGCCGGACTGACCAATCGCCGGATGCAGGCCCTCGCGCGCGAGCTGAACCTTTCCGAGTCGGTCTTCATCCTGCCGCCGGAGGGAGGCGGTCACGCGCGGATCCGGATCTTCACCCCGCGGGTCGAGCTCCCGTTCGCGGGCCATCCGACCCTGGGCACGGCCCTCGTCCTGCACGAGACGCGTGGCCTGGATGCCATCAGGTTGGAGACGGGCCGAGGGATCATCCCGGTCCGGTTCGAAGAGCGCGGTGGAATGCCGTTCGGGTGGATGGTCCAACCGCTGCCATCGATTGCGCCCCTCCAGGACCCGGAACGGTTCCTCACCGCACTCGGCGTCGAGCGATCCGAGCTGCCCGTCGAGGTCTACGACAACGGGGTGGTCAACGCGTACGTGGCGCTGCCCAACGAGGAAGCCGTGGCGGCGCTGGCGCCTGACTCGCGCGGTCTCGCCGCATTCGGCGACGTGGGCGCCAATTGCTTTGCAGGCAGCGGCGGCAGCTGGAAGACGAGGATGTTCGCGCCGTTCGCCGGCATCCTCGAGGATCCCGCGACCGGGTCGGCGGCAGGTCCGCTTGCGCTGCACCTCGTGCGCCACGGTCGAATCGGCTGGGGCGATGAGATCGAGATCCGCCAGGGCGAACATGTGGGCAGGCCGTCGCGCCTCTACGCGCGGGCGTTCGGCGACGACGGTGCGGTTGCGCGGATCGAGGTCGGCGGGTCGGCGGTTATCGTCGGCCG
>DASXSA010000066.1:0-8222 GCA_036506235.1 Candidatus Limnocylindrales bacterium
CCCAGCCTGATCCCGAACCGGCCGCGCTCCTGTAGGGCGCGCACGGCCTCGTGGTACCGGAGCGATCTCAACGGTCGGTCCCCGGGCCGTCGCCTGAAGCTGCGGGATCGCCGGGCCACGCGTGCCCGGGCGAGCCGCTCACCCTTTGGTCAGCTCGTCCTCGTAGAAGACGCACTGGTTGAAGCGCGGCGTGAGACAGACGTCGTTCACGTAGCCCTGCTCCAGGTGGACGCCGCCACGAAGCTGGCAGCGCGAGACGTTCGCGTCCTGGCGGATCAGTGCCTTGAGCAGGTGGGGTGCCTGGATCGGGATCGCACCGCGCGATCCGGTCATGTAGAAGTGCGGGCAGACGTTGCGGCGCAGGTTCGGCAGGCCAAAACCGCGACCGACCGGCGGGAGCATCGGATAGCCGGGTCGGGTAGCGGCAGCCGTTCGCCCCACCCCGGGGCGGATCTGCGGGGGTGGCAGCGGACGGACCGGCTGGACGGGAGGTCGCGGCGTCGAGACCCTGGCGATGGGACCGAGACCGAACGACGGGCGGCCGGTGGACCCGGCCGGACGGTCGGATTTGGGATCGCGTGCCTGCAACTACTCCCTCGAGCGAAATGGCGCGCAACCCGAAGCACGCGCGCAACCGCGACAGGGTACACCGCACTGCCCACCGGACGACAAGTGGGCACCGGCCTGCTGAAGTGCCCCGTCGCGTCGGATGACGCCTGGGCGTCATTCGCGCATGCAACAATGGCGGCCGATGACGACCCGGCGGAACGCGAGGCCAGCCCAGGTGCGGCCACGTCCCCCCTCGACCGGTCGTCCCGCGACGTCCCGCAGCCGACCGGCTCCCGACCGATCGAGCCAGATGCGGACTCACCGGCGGATCGATCGCAGCGGACCCGTCCCCCTTGCTTTCCGCGCCGCCCTCGCGCTCGCCGTCCTCGCGCTGGCCGTGTTCGTCGCCTGGGCCGCAACGGGCCAGGTAGGTCGCGCGGCCGCCAGCGTTGGATCGCTGGTCGACGGCTTCCTCCACGCTGTGACCACCTCGCCATCCCCGCCACCGACCGAAGGCGTCCTGGCCGGGGCGCCGAGCCTCTCCGCCCCAGCCCAGGCAGACACGAACGAAGCCACGGTGACGCTGAGCGGATCCGTCCCGCAGGACGTCGTCGGCAAGCCGGAGTTCACCATCAACCTCTACCAGGCGCTGAAGAGCCAGAAACCGGCACGGATCCTCGAGGGGTTCCCCGTGCCTTCGACACCACTGTTCACGATCCGCGGCGTCAAGCTCCAGAAAGGGTCGAACTCGTTCACCGTGACGCTCGTCGGTCCCGGTGGCGAGAGCCTGCCCTCGAAACCCGTCGTCTACGTGCTCGACCAGACGCCCCCGAAGGTCAGGATCACGGCGCCAAAACCGGACGCGACGGTCAACGCGTCCGCCGCGACGATCACCGGCAAGACGCAGGCGCGCAGCGCCTTGCTGGCCCACAACGCGGACAACATGGTGAACGTCGCCGGCACCGCCGCCGACGATGGCTCGTTCACGCTGAAAGTGCCCCTGGTCATGGGCCCCAACGGCGTCACGCTCACGGTCACCGATCCGGCGGGGAACGTGACGTCCCAGGTCATCGCCGTCCGTCGTGGCAACGGCAAGCTCGCGGTGTCGCTCAAGCCCTCCGACTACCAGATCAACGTCCGGGTCTCCCATTCGGGCTTCACGCTCACCGCGACGGTCACCGACCCGGATGGCCATCCGCTGGAAGGTGCAAGCGTGACCTTCACGCTGAGCGTGCCGGGCGTCCAGCCGATCGTCGGCAGCGCCACGACCGATGGCACGGGCATGGCAACGTTCCGGACGCGGATCCCGAAGACGCAGCTCCCCGCGGGTACGCGACGCTACACGGCTCCTGCGACGGCCCTCGTCTCCTCGGCTGACTTCGGGACGGCCCAGACGCAGGTTCCGATCACCTACTACCGCTGACCCTGCGCGCCGGGCTCACCGGCGTCATCCGCGGCAGCTACCATCTGGCCATGCCGTTGTGGCGTTGCCCTCACTGCGGGACGCCCCAGGCAGAGACCGCACGCTGCTGGGTCTGCCGCCGATCCAGCACCAGCTGCCGGACCTGCCGGAACTTTCGGACCTCGGTCGCGAACGGCCTGGGCTACTGCGGGCTCGACCGACTTCGGCAGCCTCTGACGGGGACCGAGATGCGGGCCTGCTGGGAGGCCGACGCCCCTGGACCGCAGGAGATCGAACCGACGTTCGCTCAGCTCGGCGAAGGACTGGGGCTCGGCGGCGGGGACTCACTCGGCGGCAGGGTGGGGCTGGGCGGCGGCTTGGTGGGCTTGGACGTCGGGCTCGGGCTGGGGATCGGCGACGGGCTCGGGCTCGGGCTGGGCGACGGGCTCGGCGAGGGCGACGGCTCGGGACCCTTGGAGACCGTGTAGCCGATCGGGGTCTGGGCGGCGACGCTCACGCCTGCCGGTGGCTGCTGACTCACGATCGAGCCCGCCGGCACTGCTGGATCGAAGGCCTCCGTTCGCGTTCCCGGGGCGAGGCTCGATTGCGTCAGCAGGACGATCGCGGCCTGCTCGGTGAGCCCCACGATCGTCGGCACCAGGACAAGGGGCTTGCCAGTGACCACGGTCAGCTTCACGGTCGAGCCCGGCGCGACCTGCGCGTTGGCCGCCGGATCCTGGGCCGTGACCGTGCCTTCCGCCTTGTTCAGGTCCTGGACGTTCTGGGCCTGGACCACGACCAGTCCCGTCTGCTGCGCAAGGGCCTGGGCTTCGGCGAACTGCTTGTCGACGAAGTTGGGGACGGTCACCGTCTGGGTGGTGGCAGCGGGCCCCGACATGAAACGGAACACGAGGAAGGCCGCTACGACGAGGATCCCGAAGCCGAGCAGGCCTGATATCCAGATCCACGGCCCGCCTCCCTGGTCCTGATCGTCGACCTCCTCGAGGTGCTGGCGAGGCGGAGTCCGTGGTCCGCTGGCGCCGTATGGCGGGGCGGTGGGCGCGGCACTTGGCGCGGCACCGGCGTAGGCGTCGTCGGCGTATGGGATACGCGAGCCTGGATTCGCCCGGGCGACACCGGCGACGACCGCCCCGCTCGCCGCCGCGACCGGAGCGACGCTCGAGGGTCCCGTCGCGGCAACGGGTCCGGCGCCCGCTGCGCCGGCGACCGCAGCGACACCAGCCGTGGCCGCAGTGGCCTGTCCCCGGTCGGCGAGGTACGCCTCCAGCGCATCGGCCATCGCGGCCGCGCTGTCAAATCGTTCCGCGGGATCGAGCGCGAGGGCCCGATGCGTGATGCGATCGAGTGCCGGCGGGATTCCGGAGCGCACGTCGGATGGCGAGGGTACGGGCCCCGAAAGGCGGGCAAGCGCGATCGAGGCCGCGGAGTCACCCTCCCACGGGCGCCGGCCTGTCAGCAGCTCGTAGAGCACGATGCCCAACGCGTACGTGTCGGACTTCTCGGTCGTGGGCTCGCCGCGCGCCTGCTCCGGGCTGAAGTAGTGGACAGAACCGAGTGTGGTTCCCGGCAGGGTCATCTGGGCTTCGGCGATCGCGCGCGCAATTCCGAAGTCGGTCACCTTGACGCGACCGTCGCGCGCGAGCAGGACGTTCCCTGGCTTGACGTCGCGATGGACGATCCCGCGCGAATGCGCAGCCGCCAGGGCTCGCGCGACCTCGGCGGCGATGCGAGCCGCCTGCCGGGGAGGCAAGGGACCGGTCCGGCGTACGACGGTCGCGAGGTCCTCGCCGTCAACCAGCTCCATGACGATGAACGGACCGGCCTCGTCCTGGCCGTAGTCAAACACCGACACGATGTTCGGGTGGTTGAGGGAAGCGGCGGCCTGCGCCTCGTGTCGGAACCGTTCGCCGAAGTCGGGGTCGCGCCCGTACTCGGGCCGCAGGAGCTTGACCGCGACGTCCCGCCCAAGCTGCGAATCGTTTGCCCGATAGATCGTGGCCATGCCACCCTGGCCGAGCAGCTCGATCAAGCGGTAGCGCCCGCTCAGGACGCTTCCAATCTGCGCCAAACTTGCTCCTCTCGATGTCTGGAGGCGATCCGACTTCGGGCGGGCGGTCCGACCCCTCCAGCTGCCCCTCGGCCGGAATCCTAGCCTAGCCGCGCCCGCAATCCGTGGTCCGACGCGTGCGGCGGCACGGAGGTGACGGCTGGCGTGAAGCACGCAACCCTCGGAGGGCGGCGGCGACGTCCGCGAGCCAAGCCGCGCGGGGACCCGGAGGTGACGCCCCCGGCGAGCCATCCGCCCGAGGGCTAGCTCTTCAGTGCCTGGAGGTAATCGCGGAACTCGCTGCCCAGGTCGGGCCGCTGGAGCGCCAGCTCCACGGACGCCTTGAGCCAGCCCATCGTCGTGCCGGCGTCGTAGCGCGTGCCCTCGAACTCGTAGCCGTAAACCGGCTGCTCCTCCATCAGCCGCTCGATCGCGTCGGTGAGCTGGATCTCGCCGCCCGCCCCGCGCGGGGTCTGCTCGAGCTTCTCGAAGATCTTCGGCGTGAGCACGTAACGGCCGATGATCGCGAGGTTGGAGGGCGCCCTGGCAGGAGCTGGCTTCTCGACCAGCTTCGTGACGCGGTGGAGACGACCGTGATCCTGCTCGTCGCTGGCGGGCTCCATGCCGATGACCCCGTAGCGGCTCGTCTCCTCAGGTGGCACCTCCATTACCGCCACCACGGAAGCGTGCGTTTCGGAGTAGGCGTGGATCAGCTGGCCGATGCACGGTCGGTCGCCGATGACGACGTCGTCCGACAGCAGGACCGCGAAGGGCTCGTGCCCGACGAGCTCTTTCGCCATGAGCACGGCATGGCCCAGGCCGAGCTGTTCCTTCTGGCGAACATAGGCCACCTGCGCCAGATCGCTGATGTGCCGGATCTGGCGGAGCATGTCGATGTCGCCCTTCTCTTCGAGCAGGTGCTCCAGCTCGTGGGACAGGTCGAAGTGATCCTCGATCGCCCGCTTCTGGCTGCTGGTGACGATGATGACCTGCTCGATCCCGGCGGCGACCGCCTCCTCGACCGCGTACTGGATGACCGGCTTGTCGACCAGCGGCAGCATTTCCTTGGGCTGCGCCTTGGTCGCGGGAAGGAAACGGGTGCCCCAGCCGGCGGCGGGGAAGACGGCTTTTCGGACGCGCATCGAACCTCGGGCAGCCTTGCTGTCAGCGTGGGCCGGCCGTCGCTCGAGCACGACGCAGACGGCGGGTGTGGCCCCGAAGGGGCCGGGCCAGTATACCGGCCGGTCTGGATTTTCCCGGAGGACGGCTGTGGCTCCTACCCTGCCGGCTCCCGGACGTCGCGGAGGCCGGCGCCTCGGCCTAGCCCGGCTTGCCCTCGCCGCCCGACCCGGCAACCTCCGCCGAGAGTGCTGGGCCACTCCCCGGGTCGCCCGCCGGCTCCCGCTCCGCCCGTGTGCCCGACAAGCGAAGGCTCGTGAATGGGACACGGATGTCCCGGAAAACCTCGATCGAAACGAGGAACCCGGCCAGCAGCAATACCACGGCGACCAGCTTGCCGGCCTGGAACAGCTCGGTCGAGCCAAAGCGGTTCAGGGAGTCTGTGCTGCTCGCGACGAGCGCGCCCACCGCGATGAGGATCGTCGCCGGGACCCGGCTGTGGAGCCGGCCCTGGACGAGCGCGCGCAGGGTCCCGGGCAGGGACGCCAGGAAGTTGACGACGATCGCCACGGGTGCGATGAGGAGGTTGAACAGGAACACGTCGCCCGACTGGACGGGGTCGAGCGAGTAGGCCAGGACGCGCCGCTTGGGCATGAACATGTAGGCCGAGAACAACGCGCCCAGCACGAGCGCGATTCCGCCAGTGATGTTCATGAACGGCGTGAGTAGCCGCACGCTGCCGGGCAGGATCTCGCCGGTCGGGATGTTGGTTCGCGGGTCAACGGCGAAGCCGGGCGCGGGCAGCGAGGTGTTGATCATGATCACTGCCCCGATGTGCGTCGCGAGGATCACCCCGACAGCGGCGATCCGCGGCCAGTTGTCGTTCTGGAAGTACGTCTCGATGCCGACCGCCACGGCGAGCACGAGCCCACCGACGAGGTAGATCGCGGGTGTGATTCCAGCGTCCGGGTAGTGGTACTTGGCCTGCGTCAGCACCGTGAAGATGCCCGACAGCGCGAGGCACACGGCGTATGCATACCCGAAACGGGTCTTCGCGAGGAGGTAGGCCGTGCCGAGGCCGAGCCAGCCGGCGGTCAAGACGGCTCCGGTGAGATACCACGTTCGATAGAGCGTCTCGTTCCAGCCGCCGGCCCCGGCGAGCGCCTCGCAGGCGGATGCAATACCGAAGTTGATCATCCCGATCGCCCACACGATCTGGTAGCGCCGCCGGCGCTCGCGCCACTGGTCGATGAGGGCGACCGCGAAGAGCAGCGCGAGGATGGAGGTGATGGCCGGCAGGATGACGATCAGGCTCATCGGGGTCAGGCCGCGCGCGAACTGCGATGCGCGGCGATGAACGCGAGCAGCATGCGGTCGAGCAGTCCGGACGCCGCTTCGAAGTGTGCGGAAACCTGCCCTGCGGGCAGACGCCGGCGCCGAACGACGCTGCCCAGCGCCGACATGAACGGATGCCGGGCGGCGATGAAGAGCGCCACGGATTCGGTCAGGCCCGTGCCGCCCTTCGCCAGCCGCCGCGCGAGGTCTTCGACGATCCCCCGGGCGTTCGATTCCTCGCTGGCCCGGTCGGCGTCGTCGCCCGCGTCGAGCGTTCGAAGGAGTGCTTCCACGAGACGTCGTCCTTCCCTGCGGAACGCATCCCGTTCACGGGGCGCGAGGCTCAGGCGCGCCCCGGTCAGGCCTGAGCCGCGGCCGTAGCTTCGACGGTATGCGGCGGAGACGCGGGCCGGAGTCGCGCCAAGGCTCGCCAGCGTTGGCGCCGTCCCCGGACGTTGACTGACGAGGTGTTCGAGTGCTCGTCGCGAAAACCGCCGGTGGCCGCCGGGGGTCGTGAAGGCCGTCACTCGCCCTGTGTCGGCCCAGCGGCGCAATGTGTCGGGGTCGACTCCGACCATGCGGCTCGCAGGCCCGAGGGACAGCCAATCCGAGGGTCGTTCGTCGACGGGAGTTGCCATTCGGGACAGTAGCGGGCTCCGGGGACAGGGCACAAATGTGCGTAAATCTAGGTGTCACCGCGCGGGAATTGCGGCTGACGATAGGTGCCGAACTGCGCGCTGTCAAACGTGAGCGCCGGCGGTCATCGGGAGCTGTCGCGCGAGCGTCGCCGCCGCTGCGCTGAGGGGCCTCGGGAGACCCTGGCCGTCAGGCAGGCACGAACTCGTGGTCGTCGCGATGGATCCCGTCGCACAAGCCCCAACGGGCGTCTTTCCCTGGGATGGGGACGGGTCGCATGATCTCGCGGACCTGGCCCTTCCGGCAGAACAGGTACCCGCGGCGGGCCATCCAGGCCCGCGGGTGCGACGGGTCGGTGTGGAACTGGAACGGGCCCGGATTGATCGCGGGGTCTTCGGTCCAGGCGACCGGCGTCTCGCTCGCCACGATGTCGAGAACGTTCAGCCGCCAGGGCGTCCCGACGATGACCTCGTTGCAGCCGTCGCATCGAATCGCGACGTTGTCCTTGACGATCGTGTTGATGCGGACGCCCATCAGATCCACCGGCCGATCCTAGCATTCGGATCCCCGCGCGGAACCCGACGCGGCGGTGGTGCCCCCAAGGGGATTCGAACCCCTGATCTCCACCTTGAAAGGGTGGCGTCCTAGGCCTCTAGACGATGGGGGCCGAGTCGGTACCGCCTGAAAGCGCGCGACCGGCGGCAGCCCGGCGAGTGTAGCCGAGGCTAGGCCAGCCGGTATACGAGCACGAGGAGCGCCGCGACGGTCAGGCACCCGAATGCGAGCAGGCCCGCCAGTCCGCCGAGGATGGCCAGCAGGAAGGCGCGCCCGGCGCGGCCTTCCGCACCGGCTCGAACGGTCGACACCGCGCCGGTGAACGCGACAACGACCAGTACCAGCCCGACGACGACGGCGGCCGAGGTCATGAGTGGGACGTCGCGCGTGACGGTCGCATAGGCGAGAAACAGGATGGACAGGAGGATGGCGACGGCCAGGACCACGGCCGTCGGATTTGGACGCAGCCGGCGCCCGTCCGGCTCGTAGGCGGGTTCGATGGCGGCGGGCTCGTAGTCCTCGTCCTGCCACCGCTCGTCCACGGTCATGCGCGTCCCG
>DASXSA010000067.1:0-8295 GCA_036506235.1 Candidatus Limnocylindrales bacterium
CCGAACCAGGAGTCGTTCCAGGCCAATGGCAGTCCACTCCGCATGGCAGCGGTCGCCCCGACCGCAAGCGGGCTCGTGGCCGTCGGCTGGCAGTGGGACGGCGGCAACGGCTCGGCCGCCGTGTGGCAGTCCGCGGACGGCACCGACTGGCGACGGGTGGGCGCCGTGCCATCGTTTTCGGGTGCCAGGATGGATGGGGTCACATCAGGCCCACTGGGGCTCGTCTCCGTCGGCACTGCCGGATATCCCGACAACGACCAGTCGACCGTCTGGCTGGGTCCCGGTTAGGCGCGCGTCGCCGGCCCGTCTGCCCGTCTCCGACGCGATTTTCGCTAGTGCTGCTCCGGCATCTGGTAGATCTCGAAGGTCCCGCGCGACAGGCCAATAACTCCGACGAGAGCGAGCCACAGACCGGGCGCGTGGTCGGGCCGCAGGCCCGCCAGGTCGCGGCCTACGAACTGGATGAGCCACAGGAGGATGCCAAGGCCCGCGAGGGCAGCCAGGATGAGGTACGAGGTCCAGCGCTCCGCCCAGGTGATGGGCCGGTCGCCGGCGGCGTAGGGCAGCGTGACGAGCGCAAGCGTCCCGATCGCCGCGAGGAAGACCAGCAGACCCGCGCCGGCGAACGCGTTGAAGGTGAGAACGGGCAGACCGCCGGAGCCACCGGCCGCATACCAGGGGAGGAGGCAGCCGACCAGGATCGCGACCGCGCTGATGGCCGCGAGCTGGCGCCCTCGCCCGAGCGGTCGACGATGCTGCATCACGCTAGCTGGAGTAGACCTCCGGCCGGAGCACGCCGACGAAGCGCAGGTTCCGGTACAGCTCCCCGTAGTCCAGCCCGTAGCCGACCACGAACTGGTCGGGAATCGTGAACCCGATGTAGTCGACCGGGATCTCCACCAACCGCCGAGCGGGCTTGTCGAGCAGCGTGCAGATCCGCAGAGATGCCGGGTTCTTGCCCCGGAGGTAGCGGAGCAGGTAGTTGAGCGTCAGCCCGGTGTCGATGATGTCCTCGACGAGCAGCACGTCTGCGGCCTCGATCGATGAGCTGAGGTCCTTGAGGATGCGCACCAGCCCTGAGGATTCGGTCGCGGTGCCGCCGTAGGAGCTGACTTCCATGAGGTCGATCCGGAGCGGGATCGCGATATGCCGCATCAGGTCGGCCATGAACGGCAACGATCCCTTGAGCACGCTGACGAGGGTCAGCTGGCGGCCCGCGTAGTCGGCGCTGATCTGGCGTCCCAGCTCGGCGACGCGCGCCTGGATCGTGTCCTCATCGAGCAGGATCTCGCCGACGTCGGCCACCAGGTCAACCTCGGTCGCCACGCGTTCAGCCATCCGTCACCGTCCGTCGCCTCGCCGCCAGGCGCGATCGGGCGGCCCGCGGGGGACGAACGACCATCGATGGCGCAGGGCTGGCGGGCACGCGCCGGCGCGGCCGCTCGGCAACGACGGGGCCTGGCACTTTGCCGCTCACGGAGCGCCCGATGGAGGCGTCGACGCCTGGGCGCCGCGATGCCTGCGGGTTCGGTCCCACCGCTTCCGGCTGCACGGTCGGCGTCGCCTGGCCGGGGGTGCCCGACAGCTCGTCGACCAGGCCAACCTTTCCGTACTTGAGCATCAGCGCCCGGAAATCGCGCCCGTAGAACAGCTTGATCCGGACCTCCGGGTACAGCTCCCGCAGGCGGCGGAGCTTGCGGTTCTTCTTGCGCACCAGGCTCTGCTTCAGGGTCGTGAGTTCCACGTAAAGGTCCAGGTCGGGCAGATAGAAGTCGGGCGCGAAGCTCTCCAGGACCGCACCGTCGAGGTTCCACAGGATCGGGAACACGTGCGGCTCGTACTCCCAGCGGACCTCGTAGAAGTCGAGGATGCGGGCGAGCTCCTCTTCGCTGGCGTGAGCGAAGGCCGGCCGTGGGGATTCAGCTGGGCGGGTGTCGTCGAGCGCGTTGACGCGCGCTCCTTGGGTCACGCGTACCCTCCGCCGCGATCCTCGCGCGGTCGCCCGACGAGGCCACGCAGATCCCCCCGGTAGCCCGCCAGGAAGTCGTGCATTGCCAGGACGTCGTCGATGTCGAAGGCGGTACCCGCGCGCAGCCGCGCCTCGTCGGCAGGTCCGAACTCGCCGAACGGGGCCGTGTCGAGCCGCGCCGCCGCGGGGTCTTCGTCATCGATCGTCACGATTCCGATCGTCGTGGTCCCGCACGCCACGCATTCGAGCTCAACGAAGGCGTGCTCCTCGCGCTGGGCGAGCAGGCGAATCCGCCCCCCGTCGATCGGCTTGCCGCAGACCGTGCAGCCGACACCGTCGAGGTGCCTGAACAAGCCGTCGCGCGACTCCATCAGTCGTCAGTCTAGCGACTCACCCAGCCAAGGCGTGTGGATTGCCTGGCCGAAAGGGTTGCGGTCTGCGGTCGAGATAGCCCCCGCGCCGGCTGTTTGCCCGGGATACCCCCCGGGGGTATCATCGGTTGCGTGACTTCCCCCGAAACGCATCGCGAACAGGCCGCCGCGGCCGGCCAGGCGCACGCCGATTTCCGGCACAGCTACTCCAAGGACAAGGCGCAGCTCGCTCGGAGGCTGTCCCGGATCGAGGGCCAGGTGCGCGGCATCGCGCGGATGATCGAGCGGGAGGAGTACTGCGTGGACATCCTCCAGCAGACCGCCGCCCTCCGGGCCGCCGTCGATGCGCTCGCGATCCTGGTCCTCGAGGACCACGTCCAGGGTTGCGTTCGTACCGCCGCCGAGCGCGGTGAAGCGGACGTGTACGTCGAGGAGGTGCTCGACGTCGTTCGCCGGACCCTGGGGCGCCCGATCCGCGGGAGCGCGCGGGCGACCTGACGGAGCCGCCCGCGGGCGATCTTTCGAGCCGCCCACGCTGCTGCCGGGGCAGGCTGAACGCGTTGGGTTATCCACCAATCTGTGGACGATTCGCAGATTCGTGGATAACGGCGTTGACACCGTCGTGACCGGTCGGTAGCGTCCGGCATCCGCACTGGGGCTGCGCCAAGTACGGTAACGAGGCTTGCGAGGGGCTCGGGGGAACCCGGCCGCGAACCGGACAAGCCGCGGAAGACCGAACGGCCCCCGCGGTGCGAAGAACGACCACGCCGGGGGCGGACGCCGCCACCTCTCGCACAACCCCCAGGAGGGTGCGTGAGGGATAGCCGCGAGCCGCTCCCGACGCGTGTCGACCTCACCCCATCACTGCCGCCCGAGTACGACGCGGTGCTGGAGCGCGGACTGGACACCCTGGGCGTCCACCTTGCGCCGAATGAACGCCAGGCCATTGACGGGCACGCCCGGCTTCTCCTCACCTGGACGCAGGCGATCAACCTCACCGCGATCCGCAATCCGGCGGCCGTGGCGCGCGAGCACGTTCTCGACAGCCTCTCCGCGTTGCCGCTCCTTCGCGGACGGGGAGTCGACGGCGTGCTCGACATCGGCAGCGGGGGCGGCTATCCGGGCATCCCGCTCGCGATCGGCCTTCCGGGCCGCAGCCTGCTCGTGGAGTCGGTGGGGAAGAAGGCACGCTTCCTGGAGGTCGTCGTCAATGCGATCGGACTGGCGCAGCGGGCCGCCGTCGCCGGCGCCCGCGTGGAGGCCCTGGCGGGCGAGGAGGGTCATCGCGGTTGGCAGGCGGTTGTAGCGCGAGGAGTTGCCTCGCTCGCCGAGCTGGCCGAGCTCGGGATGCCGCTGCTGCGAGTGGGCGGCGTCCTCGTCGCCTGGAAGCGCACGCCCATCGAGGCCGAGATCGGCCGTGCAGGCGCGGCGATCGCGACGCTGGGCGGAGGTCAGATCTCGACGCACCAGGTTCCCGTGGATGGGCTGGAGGACCACCTCCTCGTGACGGTCGAAAAGCTGAGGGCAACCCCGTCGGGCTTCCCGCGGGATCCCGCCGAACGCAGGCGTCGTCCGCTCTGACGTCGCTGTTACCCTGAGCGGGCATGCGGATCGCGGTCCTGTCCGACATCCACGCGAATCTCGTGGCCCTGGAAGCGGTGATCGACTCGCTCGGCAGCGTGGACCGTGTGTGGCAACTGGGCGACGTGGTCGGGTACGGGCCGGAGCCGGATGGGGTCGTGGAACGGCTCAAGGCGCTCAAGGCCCAGGGAGTCCGCGGCAACCACGACACGACGGCCGTCAGCGGCGAGGGGCTGGACTGGTTCAACCCGGAGGCCCGCGCCGCAATCGAATGGACGCGGTCGACGATCAGCGAGGCGACCCGCACCTGGCTGGCCGCCCTGCCCAAGCAGTGGCAGGACGAAGAACAAGGAGTGGACCTCGTCCACGGCAGTCCACGCGATCCCCTCTGGGAGTACATCACCTCCGGGAACGTCGCCGGCGCCAACATGGACGCCCTCCCGGCGGCCACGCCCATCGGCCTGCACGGCCACACGCACGTGCCCGTGGCGTGGCGCGCGGACGAGAGCGGGCGAGTGGCGCTGATCCGCCCTGCCAACGGCGATCGGCTGGAGCTCGATGAGCGGCCGATCCTGCTGAACCCGGGCAGCGTCGGCCAGCCGCGCGACGGCGATCCGAACGCAAGCTACCTCGTGCTCGATACCGAGGGCGCCGTTGCCACCTGGCACCGCGTGGCGTATGCCATCACCGCCACGCAGGACTCGATGCGCCGAGCGGCGCTGCCCTTCCGCCTGATCGAGCGCCTTTCCTACGGTGTCTGAGCCCCCCGATTCACACGGAGCGGAGCGGGGCACCTCGGTCGCGAGGCCGTCTCTGCGTGGCCGGAAACCGGGCGACCGACGGGTCGTCGTGCCGCGGCCGCACAGTCCCTACTTCCGATACAGCGGCCCGGGCCAGCTTACGGCCCGACCGGCCGCCAGCGCGCCGCTGACTGCCCGCGAACGGACATGGGCGACGATCAAACGCGTCCTCATCGGCCAGCCGCTCGCGTCGGAGGCCGAGCTGACCGAGCGCCTCTCGAAGAAGAAAGCGCTCGCCATCTTCAGCTCGGACGCGATCAGCTCCTCGGCGTATGCCACCGAGGAGATCCTGCGCGTGCTGATCCTCGGCGGGGCTGCGGCACTGGCGTTCGGGATCCACGTCAGCGTCGCGATCGCCGGCCTGCTGATCGTCGTCGCGATCAGCTACCGCCAGGTGTGCATCGCATACCCGACCGGTGGCGGCTCGTATTCGGTGTCGAAGCGCAACTTCGGTCGGAACGCCTCGCTCGTGGCTGCTTCGGCGCTCCTGATCGACTACGTGATGACGGTGGCGGTCTCCACGTCATCGGCGGTCGAGCAGATCACCTCGGCAATCCCGGCGCTGATCGACTTTCGCGTCGTGATCGGCGTTGCGGCCATCTCGCTGATCACGATCGGGAACCTGCGCGGCCTGCGGGAGTCGGGCAACATCTTCGCCCTGCCGACCTACCTGTTCGTCGGGAGCGCGCTGCTCATGATCGCAATCGGGGCCTACCGGATCCTCGTCATCGGCGAGCACGGCACCTTTCCATCGACGCTCGTCCAGCAGACCCGGGATACCGCGCAGCCGCTGGGCGCTCTGCTGCTGTTGCGGGCGTTCGCCGCCGGGTCGGTCGCCCTGACCGGCACGGAGGCGATCGCCACCGGGGTGCGTGCCTTCAAGCCTCCGGAGGCGAAGAACGCCGCCGCCACCCTGGCGGTCATGGCCGCGCTGCTCGGCACGCTGTTCATCGGCATCACGTTCCTCGCCGTGAACTTTGGCATCACGCACGTGGACCTCCCCGAGAAACAGACGGTCATCTCGCAGGTTGCTGCGCGGGTCTACGGCGACGACACATTGCCCTTCTTCCTGTTCCAGGCGTTTACGGCGCTCCTTCTCTTCCTGGCCGCGAACACGAGCTTCAACGCCTTCCCGCGACTGGCCGCCATCCTGGCGGAGGACGGCTTCATGCCCCGTCATTTCAGCTTCCGGGGCGATCGGCTGGCGTTCACGCTCGGCGTCGTGGTGCTGGGCGTGGTGGCCGCGAGCCTGGTGATCGCCGCGAGCGGCGAGACGCACTTGCTGATCCCGCTCTACGCCGTCGGAGTGTTCATCGACTTCACGATCAGCCAGGCCGGCATGGTGAAGCACTGGTGGACCCTGCGCAGTCCGGGCTGGCGCCGCCGCCTCCCGATCAACGCCGCCGGGTGCGCGCTGACCGCCGTCGTTGCGGTCGTCGTGACGGCCGCCAAGGCACCGCCATCGCTCCTCGTGCTCCTCCTCATTCCCGTGCTCGTCAGCGTGATGCTGCTGATCCACAACGAGTACGACGAGCAGGCCCGCGAGCTCAGGGTTCGCGAGGACATCGTCTTTCCCGGCCCGCATCGAGAACAGCGGGTGATCATCCCCGTGAATGGAATCAACCGGGCAGTCGTCCAGGCCGTCAACTTCGGACGGACCGTCGCGCAGGACGTGCGGGCGATCTTCGTCACGGAGGATCCGGACGAAGGCGAGGCGCTCCGCAGGCGTTGGGAGCGCCAGCTCCCGAACGTGCCCCTCGTCATCGTGGAGTCGCCATACCGTGCCCTCATTGGTCCGGTGGTCGCGTATCTGGACGTCCTCGATGCGACGTGGCCGCCCGGGAAGGAATTGCCGATCAACATCGTGGTGCTGCCGGAATTCGTCGCGCGGCACTGGTGGGAGCGCCTTCTCTACAATCAGAGCGCCCGGCGCCTCAAGGCAGCCCTGATCGGCCGGGAACACACGGTCGTCGCTGACGTGCCGTACCGGCGGGAGCACTGAGGCATCCTGATCTGAGCGTCGAGCCCCCACATCCGAACCGCCCGGGGGGAGGACGATGAGCGAAGACGGCGGACCCCGCTCCGGCAGAAAGCTCGGGGATCGCCGGGTCCGTGTCGAGCGGCCGCATGCTCCGTACTTCCGCTACACGGGCCCCGGGCAGATGGTCGCCCGCGAGGCGGCGCTCGAGCGCCCGCGCACGCCGACGGACCGCCTGGTCGCGCGCCTCAAGACGATCGCGATCGGCAGGCCGCTCTCCAACGAAGAAGAAATCGCCGAGCGCCTGTCCAAGAAGAAGGCGCTGGCGATCTTCAGCTCGGATGCGATCAGCTCGTCCGCCTACGCCACCGAGGAGATCCTGCGCGTCCTGATCCTCGCCGGGACGGCTGCCCTGCTGTGGTCGATCGGGATCTCGCTCGCGATCGCGGGGCTGCTCGCCGTGGTCGCCCTCTCCTATCGCCAGATCTGCTTTGCCTATCCCTCCGGCGGCGGCGCGTACGTGGTCGCGCGCGAGAACCTCTCGCAGCGCTTTGCCCTGGTCGCCGCCGCGGCCCTGCTCATCGATTACGTGATGACCGTGGCCGTGTCGACGGCGTCCGCCATCGCGCAGATCGTGTCGGTTGTTCCATCACTTCACGTGGTTGCGGTGGAGATCGGGCTCGTCTCGATCACCCTGATCACGGTCGCCAATCTCCGGGGCCTGCGGGAGTCGGGCAATATCTTTGCCGTCCCCACGTACCTGTTCGTCGGCCTGGCGCTGCTGATGATCGCGATCGGGCTCCTCAAGGCGCTTGCCGGCGAGGCTCAACCGCTTCCACCACATCCGCTCGCGGTTCCGCCGGAGACCCAGGTGCTGACCGTCATCCTGCTGCTCAAGGCGTTCGCGAGCGGATCGGTCGCGCTGACCGGGACCGAGGCGATCACGAACGGCGTCCCCGCGTTCAAGCCGCCCGAGCCGCGCAATGCCGCCAACACACTGATCGTGATGGCGGTCCTGCTGGGCGTCCTGTTCGTCGGCATCACCCTGGTCGCCCACGCGTTCGACATCCGGCCGACCAACACCGACGCTGGCGGCCCGACCGTGATCGCGCAGGCTGCCGCTGCCGTCTTCGGCAATGGGACCGCCCTCTACCTCGCGCTCCAGGCAAGCACCGCGCTGATCCTGTTCCTGGCCGCCAACACCAGCTTCAACGCCTTCCCGCGGCTGGCAGCGATCCTGGCGCAGGACGGCTTCATGCCCCGCCAGTTCACCTTCCGCGGCGACCGGCTCTCGTTCTCGTGGGGAATCGTCCTGCTGGCCGTGGTCGCCGGGCTGCTGCTGGCGGCGTTCGGCGGCGACACCCACGCGCTCATCCCGCTCTACTCGGTCGGGGTGTTCGTCACGTTCACGATCAGTCAGACTGGGATGGTCCGGTACTGGCGACGGGTTCGCACCGCTGGCTGGCGCTGGCGGCTGGTGATCAATGCGCTGGGCGCCGTCCTGACCCTCGTCGTCCTCGCGATCGTGGTCTCGGAGAAGTTCCGGGACGGTGCCTACCTGGTCGTGATCCTGACGCCGGTGCTGGTCGCGATCAT
>DASXSA010000068.1:0-2218 GCA_036506235.1 Candidatus Limnocylindrales bacterium
CGGGCGACGACCGGGCTGAGGACGTGTGCGGGTATGTGGCAGATCGGGCTGGCGGGAAAGTCGTCGTAGAACTGCTGGAATTGCTGTTTCGTGGGGTCGTCCGGACAGCCGTCCTTGCACGAGTAGAGGACGACGAGCCCGCCGTGTTCGAGGTTGTGAATCCAGCTCTGGGGCACGACCTGGTCGTCGGGTCCATACACCTGCCGGACCGGACTGATCGGCCCCAGACCGGCGGCGGAGTAGTGGTTGCCCGACGCCGGCGGGCAATACGTATAGCGCTGGAAGGTCCCCGGCGGAATGTGTGTGTAGCCCATGTCCGGCTCGGGCTGACCGAGCACCGGAGTCGGTGAGGGGCTCGGGCTCGGAGACGGCGAGGCGGCGGAAGGCGACACGGATGCGGACGACTTCGCGGTCGATGAAGGGCTGGCGGACGCGGACGGGGTCGGGCTGCTGGAAGGCGTGGTCGTACTCGCACCGGGCGTCGGGGACGGTGTCGGGGTCACCTGCGTCGAGCAGGCATAGACCTTCTGGTTGGAGCCCAGGAACAGGAAGCCAACGGCCAGAACCGCGACCGCAACGACCCCTGCAGTCATGATCGCGCCACGGTTTCGCTGCCAGAACGAGGGCTTGGGCCGTGCTCGCGATCGCTCGCGACGTCCGGCTCGCGGCGTGCCGCTCGGTCCTCGCGAGCCCTTCGGGGTGCCCTGCGTCGTGCCCCCGCCGCTGCGGTCGGAGCGCGTCCGACGCGTGGTCCTGCTCAATTCTCAGCCTCTCGGTAGGGATGGAAGGACGGAGAAGATTTCACGGGGAGGACGCCAACACGTTGGCGTGGCGCCCTGAGGGTACCTGCCCGGACGCTTCAACGGGCGAGTGTGAGCCGTGGCCGGTGAAGGTCCGCGATCTCGAGCGCCTACGGCTCGCTGAGATAGGCCCGCGCCCGTGAACCCGTCAGCCCCCGAAAAAGGCCAACCGCGAGGAGCGCGCACAGGACGGCGGCCACCATGCCCGGCGCGGCCGACCGGGTCGGGGTACTGAACGTGAAGAATGCCAGTGGAATGCCTGGCACGGTCAACGTCGCAAGCCCCAAAGCCAGGTTCCGAGCGGCTTCCTTCCTTTGAAGCACGAGCGTGACCGTGAAGATCGTGTAGGCGAGCAATCCCATCCAGACGACGCCCAGCGGGCTGATCGGAATGTTCACCGCGAGGTCGACGATGCGCGGCAGCGTCAGCGCGATGACGGCGAGGATGACCAAAGCGTAGGCAAGGAACAGCCTCACGCCCCACGGCATCGGGAGTCCTTTCTCGGCTTGTGCGGGAGCCCCATCCACCCGCCGATTCTGCCACGGCAAGGCGGCCGTTCCCTGGGGAGGCCACTCACCCCACGTCGCCGATCGCCGCTTGTCGCCTCACATCGGACGGCAAGCACCCACGCCTATACTCGGCAGCGGTGGCCGACCTCCCGATCGAACTCCCCCAAGAGCTTGCCGACCGGCTCGCGCTCTGCCTCGACGTGGAGGGCAAGATCCCGCGCGCACTGAACGCGCTCGGCCCGCTCGAGGGCCGCGACGTCGTGCTGCTCGACGGTCAGGGTGGCCTTCGGGCGCGGCAGCTCGTCGATCTCGGGGCCCGCCTCACCGTCGTTGCTCCGGAGGCCCTGAGCGCGCTCTCAGGTGGCGGCAAGGACGCGGTCGTCAGCCTGTGGTCAGGGTTTCGCGACTCGAATTTCGCGGAGGTGACCGAAACCGAGCGCGTGCTGCGGTCCGGCGGACGCCTGCTTGTCGTGCACGACTACGGTCGGGACGACGTGTCGAGGCTGCGAGCGGCCGAGCTGCCCGAATATGGCGCCTGGAGCCGACGGGATGGCTGGTTCCTGCAGAACGGATTCAAGCTGCGAGTCATCCATTGCTGGTGGACGTGGCAGAGCCTCCAGGAGGCCCGCGAGTTCCTCGAGGCGGCGTTCGGGCAGACATCGGCAGCGGTCGTGGCCGACATGCGCCGGCCGCGTCTCAGCTACAACATCGCGATCTACCATCGCTCGAAGGCCGGCCAGTCGATCGACGAGGCGGGAGCCGCGCTCGCGGGACGCGCATGACCGTGGACGAGCGGTGGCAGGACGAGGACTACGAGCCCGCCGCCATCGAACCCGCCTACGAGCCGGACGGGCGCCGGCTGCGTCCAAATCCGACGGCCGTGGTCCTGGCCGTCGCCATCCTCCTGTC
>DASXSA010000069.1:0-16143 GCA_036506235.1 Candidatus Limnocylindrales bacterium
GAACCAGACGCCTCCCTTTCCCTGGCCCATCACGTCGCCCGCCTTCTGGTCCGGCGCGTAGTAGTAGAGCGGTGCGCCGTTGTACGCCACCTGCATGGTGCCGTCCGCTCGGGCAAAGGTTGTCAGCTTGCCGGAAACACCCGCTCCCGCGGCGACTTTCTCGCCCGTCTCGAGGGTGAACGGCGGCCAGGTCTGGGCGCAGGAACCACTGCAGTTGCTCGTGTTGGCTGTGTCCTGCTTGAAGACGTACAGCGTCTTGCCGTCTTCGCCGGCCAGGAACTTCGCGACGGTGGCGCTCTTGCCAACCGTCACCTCGTAAGTCTCGCCCTGCGCAGACGTACTCGCGGACGGCGAAGCGCTGGCCGCCGGAGAGGGGCTGGGCGAGAGCGATTCGCTCGGCGCGGTGGACGGCGCCGCCGGGCTCGGGCTGGGACTGGGCGACGCGGCGCCGGCGCAGCCTGCCAGCCAGACGGCCGCAACCACGGCGGCCACGGAAAACAGGGATGGTGCCCGTCGATGCATGCGGATGGTCCTCCTCTGCGACGGATCGCTCTCGAACCGTCGAGCCTTGCCTAGCGGCGGCGTGTGGCCGCCACTCACCGCTACGTCCGCCTGGCAACGATTGGTTTCCGCGGCACCATGCGGAACCCGCGAAGCGGTACCGTCTTGGGACCGAAGCCCCCATGCGCGGAGAGCCGAAGGCGTGACACGCATCAGGACCTGGCTGCTGATGGCGCGCGATCCGTGGATCCTCCGCCGTGCGGTCGTCACGAGCCTCGTCGTCGGTGCCCTGCTCACCGCGATCAACCACGGTGCAGATCTGCTGGCCGGGCACATTTCGGCGGCCCTCGTGTTCCCGATCCTGCTCACCTTCCTCGTGCCCTTCCTTGTCACGGTGGTATCGGGCGTGGCGGCGATCCGGGTCCAGCGCCAGGACAGCGCGCAGGCCTTCCTGCTGCTCGAGCGCGAGGTCGAGGCGATCAACAAGTTCCCTGACCAGAACCCGAACCCGGTACTGCGGATGGCCCGCGACGGGCGCCTCCTCTACGCGAATGAGGCCAGCACGCCGATCAGGAGGGCGCTCGGCCTCACCGTCAACGCTGAGGTCCCATCCGACCTGCGCGACGAGCTGTGGACGGCCACCGCGGCGGTGCCGCCCCGAGCGTTGGAGGTGGCCAGCGGCTGGCAGACGTTCTCGCTCCTGCCGGTCGCGGTTCCCGAGCTCGATGTCCTGAACCTGTACGGCACGGAGATCACTGCGGCCAAGGTCGTCGAACGATTCCCCGACCGGAACCCGCACCCCGTGCTGCGCATGTCCGAGGACGGCCGGCTGATCTATGCGAACGCGGCGAGCGCCCCGATCACCGAAGGGCTCGGTCTTCGGGTGGGCGACGCGCTACCAGAGGAGCTCCTCGCGAACCTGCGGCGCGAGCGTGACCGCGATCAGCCCAAGCCGATCGAGGTCGGGCTCGAGGCACGAACGTTTGCGCTGATCCCGGTCCCGATCCCCGAGTTCGGGTTCACGAACATCTACGGAACCGACATCACGGCGAACAAGGCCCTCGACAAGTTCCCCGACCAGAACCCGAACCCGGTGCTCCGCGTGACGCGCGAGGGACGGCTCGCCTATGCAAACCCGGCGAGCGCGCTCGTGCGAAAGGGCCTCGGGATCGAGGTCGGAGACGAGCTGCCGGCCGACTTCTGGGCTGCCGTCCAGCTCAGCCTGGCCGGCGAAACGTCGCACGTCCTCGAGGTCCAGGGCGACGGGCGGATCTTCGACCTGCTCGTCGTGGCGGTGTTTGAATTCGGCTTCATCAACCTGTACGGGACCGACGTCACCGCCGCGCGGCAGGTCGCCGAGGCCAATCGCAACAACCGGCTCCTGCTTGTCAACGTCCTGCCCGAGCCGATCGCCGATCGCCTGCAGGCCGGCGAGTCCCCGATCGCCGACGGCTTCGACGAGATCACCGTGCTGTTCGCCGACGTCGTCGGGTTCACCCAGCTCTCGACCCGCCTGAGCCCGCGCGAAGTCGTCGATGTCCTCAACAGCGTGTTCTCGATCCTCGACCGACTCGCCGACCGATACGAGCTCGAGAAGATCAAGACGATCGGCGACGCGTACATGGTCGCCGACGGCCTGGGAGGACGGGCCCATGACCCGGTGCGGGTGGCCGAAATGGGCCTCGACATCCTCGACGAGGTCGAGCGTTTCCGGACGCCGTCCGGCGAGCAGCTCGAGGTTCGTATCGGGATCCAGACGGGCCCTGCCGTCGCCGGCGTGATCGGGCTCAGGAAGTTCATCTACGACGTCTGGGGCGACACCGTGAACACGGCCAGCCGGATGGAATCGCACGGGGTTCCCGGCCGGGTACAGGTCACCGAGTCGGCCTACCAGCGCCTGAAGGACGCGTTCGAGTTCGAGCCGCGCGGCGTGGTCGACGTCCGCGGCAAGGGGCCGATGATGACCTACCTGCTGGTTGGCCGAAAACCGGGATCAGCGCCGGAGACCGAGGTCGAGTTCGTCGACGGGCCACGGGCGGGTGAGCGCGACCGGCTTGCCGTCGCGCCGGCGACGATCGATGCCGCCGGCGGGATCTACCGCCGCTCGGTCAAGTGCGCCGACGACGGCGCGCTGCGTTATGTCTTCGACGGCGCCGGGGAGGCAGCGGCCGGCGGGAGGAGTCAGGCACCCGACCCGTCGGCTGCCTAGCCCGCCAGGTCGTCCGCGGCCGGAACATGCATGGATTCCTCGAACACGGCGTGACGGCCCTTGCCGCCGGCCTTGGCCGTGTACATCGCGGCATCGGCCCGCGTCAGGAGCTCCTCGGCCGTGAGATCAGAGTGGTCGGCCAGGGCGACGCCGACGCTCACGCCGATCACGAGGGACAGCCCGTCGATCGCAATCGGGCGCCGGAGCTCGGTGGCCAGCCGCTCGGCCGTCGCTTCGGCCTCCCAGAGGCCCTGGACGCGGCCGAGCAGAACCGTGAACTCGTCGCCGCCCTGGCGGGCGACCGTATCGCCCGGCCGCACGGCCGCCGAGAGCCTGGCGGCGATCTCGATCAGGAGGCGATCGCCGGCCGCGTGACCGAGCGAATCGTTGATCAGCTTGAAATCGTCGACGTCGAGGAACAGTACGGCCAAGGGCGTCCGCCGGCGTCGGAGTCGGCCGAGGGCGCGTTCGGCGCGCTCCTGGAAGAGGGCGCGGTTCGGCAGTCCGGTCAGTGGATCGTGCAGGGCATCGTGCAGGAGCTGCGCCTCGAGCCGCTTCTGCTCGGAGGTGTCGACCAGGAGGCCCTGCGACACGCGATGGCTGTCCCGCGGGCCGTCGGTCATGGCGTAGGCCTCGTCACGAACCCAGATCGTCGATCCATCGCGCGCGACCATTCGGTACTCCGCGCGGAGCGGCCGACCGGTCTGCCAGTGCTCGTGATAGGCGAGCAGCGCCTGCTCGCGATCCTGGGGATCGATCAGCTGCGGCCACAGCTCCGGGTCCGCCAGGAAGGCCTGCGGCGGGTATCCAAGCATGGTCTCGATCTGGGGGCTCATGTAGGCCAGCCGCCCGCCGTCGGAAACCAGCGGGTCGGCCACGTCGATGTAGACGGCGGCGGGAACATGCTCGACCAGCACTCGGTAGCGCGAATCGGACTCCGCGGCCTGCGCGTACGCAGCCTCGAGCGCGCTGTGCGCGCGGCGCGCACCTTCGAGCAGGCGGCCGCGCTCGTACACGAGAAGCGTCTGCCAGACGCCGGCCAGGAGCAGCAGGGCCATCGCGCCCGCGTCGATCAGCCCGAGGTCGGGCGTGGTCGCGTGACGGGTCATGATCAGCAGCGCGACCACGATCGCGGCGAGCGGCAGCCCCGGGGCGAGCTTCGCGATGCGCGCCAGGGTGGGCCACCCGGGGAGCTGCGCCACGAATCGACCAACACGGACGCCGCGCAGGACGAGGCCTTCCTGGAGGTGGGCCGGGGCGACCATGACGAACGGAACTCGCGCCGTGGTCAGACTCGGGGCGCTGCCATGCGACGGCTTCGCGCATGTGCGAGGTCACGGCATGGTTGGCGGCTCACGGTCTCGACTCTTCCTGATCGCGTCCTGTTCAAGGTCGCCTCGCGCCGGCAGCGAGACCTCGACGCGTCATCCAATGAATACGGCACTGGTGGCCCAGAAGTAATCGGCCATTGGTCAGCCAACAGGCCATGTGCATGCAGACAACGCTCGGGCTGAACCGGGCGGTGTCACCGAGGTCCTGTTTCCGATCCATGACTTTCGGGTCGTTCGCCGAGCGCCCCGGTGCGTCCGCGCACCGTCGGCCGCTGCGCGAGCAGGCGACGGCGGCTGCCGGCGCCCCGGAGTCGCGCGCTAGGTTCGGGCCGAAGGCTCCGTTGTCGGCGAGGCGCGCCGAGCAGCAGCCTCGCGTGGGCCGGCGAACGAGCGTGGCCAGCTGACCGTCATGCTTGCCCCACCTGCCGTCGACACGCCGATCTTCCAGCGGCCGTTGGTCGCACGGACGATCGCGTCGGCGATGGCCAGTCCCAGGCCTGCGCCTCCGCCTTCCCCGGTCGCGCGATGGAAGCGATCGAAGATCCGGGCGCGCTCGTCCTCGGGGATCCCCGGTCCAGCGTCATCGACGGTCAGCTGGATCCGTCCGCCTTCCCCGTTGACCGAGACGCGAACCGTGCCGCCGTCGGGCGAGTACTTGCACGCGTTGTCCAGCAGGACGCCCAGCAGGCGATCGAGCCATTCCGGCGGCGCCGTAACGACGAGGTCTTCGGCGCTGGTGACGACTTCCAGCCCCTGGTGGCGGGTCGCGGCGATTGCTCCGAAGCGATCGACCGTCTGGCTCGCCAGGACGCCGACGTCCACGGGCTCGGCATGCGGCTGGCCCTGCGTTGCGTCGAAGCGTGCCAGCCATAGCATGTCCTCGAGCACGCGCCGCATGCGCTTCGACTCGAGGTCGACGTGCTCGAAGGTCGTCCGGTACCAGACGTCGCTCCGCGGTTCGGCGAGCGCGAGGCTCGTGTTGGCCTCGATGACCGATAGCGGCGTACGCAACTCGTGCGAGGCGTCGGCCGTGAATTCGAGCTGGCGCCGACGAGCGAGCTCGACCGGCGTGGCCACACGCCGCCCGATCGTGACCGCGCCGAAGAACACGAGCAGGAGGAGCACGGGCGCGATCAGCACCTCGGCCAGCACGATGTTGGAGCGTGCCTGCGAGACGCTGTCCATCGACTGGCCGATGACCACGTAGTCCTGGCCCTTGGGACCGCCACGGATCCGGAAGCCCAGCCCGTTCAGCGTGACCGTCTGCGGACCCACGGCCCGCTGCAGCTCGGCCGGCAAGGCGGGGTTGTCGGGCTGCGTGAACACGTCGCCGTCGGAAGTAACGGTCCAGGCAAGGAGCTGTGGCCCGAAGGCGCTGCCCTCCGCTCCGGGCTTCCACGGAACCCGGTCGTTGGACGGCCGGATCGGAAAGTGACCGAGAGACGCATTCAGGCGGTTGTCGATCTGCATCGTGAGGTTGTTGGTGGCGATCGCCACCAACGCCGCCGCCACGACAAGGTAGGCAAGCCCGACGAGCAGGGTCGCGGCGAGCGCAACGCGAATGGACCGTCGCCGGACGTCGTGCGTCTCTGTGGCGGTCATGCCTCCTCCAGGCGGTAGCCCGCACCGCGCACCGTCACGATCCGGATGCCCGCGGTGGGCAGCTTGGCGCGCAGGCGGCTCATCTGCACGTCGATGGCGTTGGAGCCAAGGGGGTCGGTCTCGTCAGCCCACGCGTGCTCGGCGATGGCCTTCCGATCGACGACCGCCGGGGAGCGGCGCATCAGCAGCTCGAGGATCAGGTATTCGGTGGCCGTCAGGTTGAGGCTCCTGCCCTCCGCGGTCACCGCACGCTTCCGCGGGTCGAGCGCCACCTGGCCCTTCTCGATGGTCGGCCCATCCACCGCTCGCGGCCGCCGCTGCAGCGCTCGCACGCGCGCCAGCAGCTCGCCGAAGTCGAACGGCTTTACCAGGTAGTCGTCGGCGCCCGTGTCCAGGCCCCGGATTCGATCGGCCGGCGCGTCGCGAGCCGTCAGCATCAGCAGAGCGGTGGGCCGCCTGTGGCGCCGGGCCCACGCGACCACGTCGATTCCCTCGGCGCCGGGCATGCGCCAGTCGATGATGGCGACGTCGTACTCGTACCACTTGAACTGGTCGATGGCATCGTCGCCGCGGTCCACGGCATCCACGTGGTAGCCGTTCTCCTTCAGGCCCAGGACGATGACCTTTCGCAGCCCTGGGTCGTCCTCCGCGACGAGCACGCGCATTGGTGTCAGGCCGCCCGCGAAGCCGCGACAGCTCGGAGGTGCAGCGCGAGCAGCGGGCAGACGTCGACCGCACGCACGGCGTGGTCGAGCAGCAAGCCGACGGCCTCGTCCGGGTGGCGGCAGGCGCCGCGGCCCGCGAGCTGACCGACCCGGCGCGCCAGATTGTCGCTGGTCCCCCGGCCGTTGGCGATCCGTGAGGTCACATCGGCGGTCGCCCGCAGCCCAGACACGCAGGGCCCACATTGCGCAGCGCTCTGCCCGGCCATGTACTCCATTATCCGGGCGGTCGCGCGTACGGCGTGCGGGTAGCCTGCCCCGCCGTGACCGGCCGCTGGTTCCGATTTGATCGACTGGCCGCGACTCCGCCGAATGCGACCATCGCGACCAGACTCGCGAGGGCGGTCCCGATGGTCAGCCTCCGGACGCGGTCCACCGCGCTGACCCCGCTCTCGCGAGGTCAGGCGTTGTGCGCTGGTCATGCCGGGAAGTCTGGCCGGCCAACCTTTCGCCTCGGTTACCGACCTCCTGCCCGAGTGGCGGGCGAGCCGCACATGGGCGTGCTACGCGGCGTGGCGCTCGAGTCGCTGGCGTTCGCGGGCGGACTGCTGGAGGCGCGCGTCCGTGTCCTGATCGACCCGGCGCAGGCCGGCCTTCAGATCGGAGACCTGGCCGGCCTGCCATTCGGCGGCAAAGACCGGGAGGAGCTCCTGGTACGCGGACCCGACGGCCGTGATCTGAGTCGAGCCCGACTGCGGATGAGCGAAGACGTCGAGGAAGACGGCAAAGCGGTCGTCAGGCAGCAAATCCGGCGATCGGAGCGACGTGCGCGTCGACGGGACGTTGCGCAGCCCGTTTGAAAGCCGGGCGAGTGCCCGATCGTCCGTCGCCAGGTAGCGCACGAGCTTCCAGCTTTCCTCTACGTAGCCGGCCTCGAGCGGGATCCCGATCACGCTGCCGTTGATGTAGCCGGAGCCATACAGGTCGGGCCGGGCATCGTCGACGGGGAACGGTGCAGTCCCGAACTCGAGGTGCGGGGCCTCGGCCGCGATGAACGCGATCCGCCACTCACCGTCAAGGGCCATCCCAAGGCGCCCCATCTGGAAAGCGTTCGATGGGGCGAACTCCTGGCCGACTTCCTTCGTGAAACGCTGCAGGTCGTCGTACCCGTACCAGTCGATGAGCTCCTTCTGCCAGGCGAACATCCGCGCCCACGCCGGGTCGGATGCGAGTCCCGAGCGACCCGCACCGTCGTTCCAGCTCGCGCCGAACATCTGCCCGAAGATCACGACCGTGTTCTCATAGAAGTCAACGAGCGGGTTGAAGCCAACGACCCGCAGCGAGCCATCCGGGTTGCGCTTGGTGAGCCGCTTGGCGCAGTCGGTCAACTCGGACATCGTGCGTGGCGGCCGGTCGAGGCCGGCCTCGGCAAACAGCTTCGTGTTGAAGTAAAGGCCGTAGGTGTCGGCGAGCAGTGGCAGCGCCCACTGCCTGCGCTCGATGCGGGTGTACGCGAGCGTGGCCGGCGTGAATAGCTCCGGATCGATGCCGTCGCGGTTCATGAACGGCCGGAGGTCGAGGAAGCCAGCCTGGGAGGCGTAGTCGCGGAAGTTGTCCGACTCGACCGACACGACCACGTTCGGGCCGTCCGTGGTGCGGACGCCGGACATCACGCGTGCGTCGGAGACGCTGCCGGTGACTTCCACCCGGATGCCCGGATGGGCTTCCTCGAACTCCGCGACGACCTCGCGAATCACCTCCAGCTCGTGGCCGGAGTGGCCAACCCACAGGTTGATCGTCGTGTGGCCGACGACGTAGGCCGTCGCCTGGCGCCCGTCCATCGGCTCCGCGAAGTAGAAGCCCTGTGCCTGGTCGCAGCCGACCCGGCTCAGCCGCCTGGCCTGTCCCTCGAGCTCGACCCCTTCCGCGACCGTCGTCATCTTCAGGCTGTGCGCGAGGTGAACGATCGCGCGGACGAGGGCCAGCTCGTCCGGCCCGCGGGCGATCCCGTCGACGAAGCTCTTGTCGATCTTGACGGTGTCGACCGGGAACCGTCGCAGATAGCTCAACGACGAGTAGCCCGTTCCGAAGTCGTCGACGGCGATCCGCACGCCGAGGCCCTTCAGCTGCCGGAGACGGCGAATGGTCTCTTCGGTCTCGTGCGCGATGACGCTCTCGGTAATCTCCAGCATCAGGAGTTCCGGCGGCAGCTCGCTGTCCTCGAGCGCCAGCGACACTGACGCAACCAGCCCCGGGTGCAGAAGCTGGACACCCGAGAGGTTGACGGTCATGAGGAGCGGCGGCTGCCCGGCACGGGCGCGCTGCCACACGCGCGCCTGCCGGCACGCTTCGCGCAGGACGAACTCGCCGAGCTGAACGATGAGGCCGGTGGACTCGGCCAGGGGAATGAAGTCAGCCGGCGGCAGCAGGCCAAGCTCGGGGTGGACCCAGCGAACGAGAGCCTCCATGCCGGTCACGATGCCGTCGGGCAGGGCCACCGTCGGCTGGTAATGGACGACGAACTCGCCTCGCTCCACGGCACCCCGGATGTCCACGCCCAGCCGCAGCCGTTCGGCCGCCGCGGTGCTCATCGAGGGCTCGAACACGCAGAAGCGGCCCTTGCCCGTGCCCTTTGCGCTGTACATGGCGATGTCGGCGGCGCGCAGCATTTCCGTCGAGGTCGGCAGGTCCGCCGAGCTGAGCGCGATCCCGATGGTGGCACCGATCCGGACCGCCCGGTCGGTGAGCTCGAATGGCCGGTTCAGGGCGGCGATCGTGCGGGTTGCGACGGCGACCGCCTGATCCTCGTCGACGTCGTCGAGGAGGATCGCGAACTCATCCCCGCCGAAGCGAGCGGCGAGGTCGCCCGGCCGCACCGTCTCGAGCAAGCGTGTGGCGACCTGCCGGATCAGGTTGTCGCCTTCGACGTGGCCGAGCGAGTCGTTCACGTTCTTGAAGTCGTCAAGGTCGAGGAACAGCACGGCCGCGCCACGCGCGTGATAGCGCCGCCGGCCAAGCGCGTGGTCCAGCCGATCGATGAACAATGCCCGATTTGCGAGGTCCGTCAGCGGGTCATGGAACGCCTGCCGCGTGAGCTGCTGCTCGATCGCCTTCCAGCGCGTCACGTCGTGGAGCGTGAGAAGGAGATCGCCGCCGTCCTTGTCGTCGCGGAGCTTCATGCCGACCGCCTCGACCGTGAGCCATTCGCCCGCCTGGTGTCGGACCTGCGCCTGGGCGCGGGCGCTGTCCTGCGCAAGCTGACCCGCCGCCAGCATGGCCAGGATCGGGCCCACGTCGGGAGGCGAGACGATGTGGTCGATGCCGATACCGACGAGGTCCTGCACCTGGTAGCCCAGGGCCTGCGTCAGCGAAGCGCTGATCCAGCGGATCGTGCCTTTGCGGTCGAGAAGGATGGTCGGATCCGACGCGCTCTCCATCAGGGCTCGAATACCAGCGCCGTGCGCGAACGCCGGCATTACCGGTCGGTGGGCTCGGCGGGCATGATGCGAGAGCCAGGTGATGGGCAGGAACAGCGCCGTCGCCCCTACGAGGAGCCCGACGATCGCGAGCGCGCCAAGGGCCGTTCGCGCGGGCTGGTCGGGTCGCGGGAGCGCCAGGGCGAGGGTGCTTCCGGCGCCCGCGATCAGGAAGAGCGCGAAGAAGAGTGCGGCCCCTATCCGTGTCAGGAGCGGCCTGGGCAGGGCCTCCGGTGTCGAACGCATGCACCTGGGCTCATCAGACTGCGGCCGTCAGTGGGCGCCGCATTCGTCGGAGGGTGGTTTAGCGCGCCCGGGACCGCCATCACCCCGAAGTACCGGAACCTTCAGCGGTTGGCCTGTTCGAACCCGACGCCCATCTCCTTGCGGGCCTCACGCCCCCGCGCCTCCGAGGATTGCTGCAGGAGCGCGGCTGCCGCGATGATCAACATTCCGCCGACGACCTGGACGGGTAGCAGCACCTCGGCCAGGAGGACGGCCGCGAGGACCACGCCAACGACCGGCTCCGCCAGCGCGAGGATCGCGGTGCGAGTCGGTCCGATCGCCCGAGTGCCGATGAGATTCAGGGTCGTCGGAATGCCCGCCCCCACGATGCCCAGGAACGCCATCAGCGGCAGGAGGCGCGGCTCATGGAGGGGTACCAGGAGGGGCCCGGGCCCGACGATGACGAGCGCGATCACGGTGAACCCGAGCGCACCGATCACCAGCAGCCCCAGACTCGCGTACGGTGACGGGATGGACGGGTGGCCCCAGCGGTTCAGGAGGAGGTAGACGGTCTCGCTCAGCGCCGCGACGATCGCGAGGGCGAACCCCTCGGGACCGCCGGTGATTGCGCCGCCGGTCAGCGTCGGACCGGCGACGACCAGCACCATCCCGCCGAGGGCGAGCACCAGCGCGACGACCTTCAGGAGATCGAACCGTTCGCGGAACAGGATGGCTCCCGCGAGCGCCACGAACGCCGGGTACGTGTAGAAGCCGAGCAGGACGACGGCGATCGAGCTGAGATCGAACGCCGTGAAGATGGCGAGGTTGAGGGTCAGACTGGCCAGCCCGGCCGCGAGCAGCGAGACGATCTCACGGCGTGGCAGGCGACTGACGTCCAGGCGGGCCGCCGTGCCACGAACGAGGAGCGGGAGTGCCAATGCGAGCCCGATTGCCCCGATCGTGGCTCGCCAGGCCACGAGGACGACCGGCTCCACGCCGGCGTCGTACGCGTACCGCGAGGCGGCCCCCAACGTACCGAAGCAGACGGCGGCGACGAGCACCGCCGCGGAGCCGAGGAGCTGGCGCTCCTGAGTGGGAAGCTCGTGGGGAGAACGCATGCCGGACACAATGGGGGTTCACTCGAGCCGCCGCAGGCCGTTGACGAGGAGGAAGCGGAAGTCGCGTGAGCCCACCCCCGTTGGCCGGTCCCTCGCGGCTTCGGGTCGTGCTGCTGATCGCGGTCATCGGGGTAGCTGCCGTCCTCGTCGCCGTCATCGTGGCCGACCCCCGACGGGTTGGCGTATACCAGTCGCACCCTGGCCGGTCGCCCACGCCGGGCGAGGCGACCTGGGTCCTGCGGCCGTCGGCGCCGGTGGCGCTGACCGAGGTCGCCGCGGCTGCGCATCAGGGCCGCGTGTGGGTTGCGGGCGGGCTCGATTCGGGCGGCAAGGCGAGCAGCCGGGTCCTGGCTTTTGACCCGGCATCCGGCCATTGGAGTGATGGCCCTGCTCTACCCACCGGTGTTCACCACGCCGCGCTCGTCTCGGATGGCGCATCGCTCTGGCTACTTGGCGGTTACCTCGGTGGGACGTTCGATCGGCCGACGGCCAGCGTGCTGCGGCTCGACGAAGGCCCGGCCCGGTGGATCGAGGATGAGCCACTGCCGGCCGCCCGAGCGGCAGGTGCCGCAGCCTGGGACGGTCGCCGGATCGTGTACGCGGGCGGCGTCGGACCAACAGGAGCCGCCGGCGACGTCTTCGCGCGTGGTACCGCCGGGTCGGGCTGGCGTCGGATCGGCAGCCTCGGCGTCGCCCGCGAGCACCTCGCGGCTGCGGGAAATGGCTCGGGAAGCGTGATGTTCCTCGGTGGAAGACGCGGCGACCTCGGGAACCTCGCCGAGGGCGACGAGGTCCGGGGCGACGAGGTCCGTCGCGTGCCGGCGGCCGTCCCGACCGCCCGCGGCGGGGTCGCTGCGTTCTTCACGCCGTCGCTCGGTTTCTGTCTCGTAGGTGGGGAGGGTCCGGCCGGCACGTTCGGAGACGTTGAGTGTGCAAGCGCGAACGAGGGCGCGCACGCTCGCAGCCTGCCCGGATTGCGCGTTCCGAGGCACGGCCTCGGTGCCTCCGTCGTCGACGGCGTGGCGTACGCGCTGCTCGGAGGACGGTCGCCCGGCCTGTTCGTCAGCGACGTGGTCGAGTCACTCGCTCTACCCTGAGCGCCAGCACCCGTGTCCGCGGCACAGCCGGCAGGAGCCTCCCTACCCTATGGAAGACGAGATCGACCCGACCATTCCGCCAAGCGGGCCCGGCTGCGTGGAATGCCTGGCAACCGATGGCTGGTGGTTCCACCTGCGCCGCTGCGCCCAGTGCGGGCACATCGGGTGTTGCGACTCGTCGCCCTCGCAGCACGCCAGCCGGCATGCCGCCGCGCTCCATCATCCGGTCGTCCAGAGCTACGAGCCTGGCGAGGATTGGTACTGGAGCTACACCACGGACCAGTTCCTCGAGGGCCCGCAGCTCGCCCCGCCGCACCACCATCCCCTCGACCAGCCGGTTCCCGGTCCAACGGGGCGGGTCCCGCGCGACTGGCAGATGAAGCTGCACTGAGGCCGATGAGCCACGACGGCACACGGAGTCCAACAGGCGTGAGCGGGCAAGTACCCCGCCAGCTGCGGCAGCACGGCCGGCGACTGCCGCTGGCGTAGTCAGGAGGAAATGGGATGCAGAAGATCGTCACTTCGTTGTGGTTCGACGACCAGGCCGAAGAGGCTGCCAACTACTACGTTTCGATCTTCCCGAACTCAAGGATCCAGAACGTCACCCGCTACGGGTCGGCCGGCCCGCGGCCGGAAGGCATGGTCATGACCGTGGACTTCCAGCTCGCGGGACAGGAGTTCAACGCGATCAACGGCGGCCCGGACTTCACGTTCACCGAAGCCACTTCGCTTCTCGTCAACTGCCAGACGCAGGAGGAAGTCGACGACCTGTGGGACAAGCTGGGCAAGGGCGGCGAGCCCGGGCCGTGCGGTTGGCTGAAGGACAAATATGGCCTGTCCTGGCAGATCGTCCCCGTCGTGCTGAACGAGATGATCGCCGATCCCGATCCGGAGAAGTCGCAGCGCGTCATGGCCGCGATGCTGGAGATGGGAAAGCTCGACGAGGCGGCGCTGCGCGAGGCGTATGAGGGTCGCGTACCGGCCCGCTCAGCCAGCTAGCGGTCGCCGGCCTCGAGGTCCTCGACGCGGGCCAGGACGAGGTCTCGGACGATCTCGTCCGGAAGCGGCGATTCGGGGGTGAAGTGGAGGCTGCCCTTCGTTCGACCGTAGCCCTTGAGCTCGGTGGCGTGCGCCTTCAGGAACGTGTCTGTAAGCGGGTAGATGCTGCAGTGACGCTTCCATCCCGCAAATGACACGAGGAACTGCCTGCCTCGCTTGAATGCCGGCATACCGTAGCTGATGGTTTCGACCGCATCGGGGGCGGCGGAGGAGACCTGCTCACGCAGCCGCTGCAGGGCCTCGCGCTGATCCTCAGGCAGAGTCGCGAGGTACGCATCCACTCGCGGGTCGTGTGCCACGGTCTCGCATGATAGAGGCCCTCGGCGTTCCTTCGACAGCGGCGCCATAGCCGGAATGGGGAACTACGGCAGCGACACGGTCCTCGGCGGCCCTGGCGACGACATCATCAACGGCGACAACCCCTTCCCGACGGGTCCGATCCCGCCGGAGCTGATCGGTGGCAACGACGACAACTGCATCGGAGGTCCGGGGACGGACACAATCGGGCACTGCGAGACTGTTTCCTAGAAAGGTTCGGCTTCCGACGCGACAGCGCAGGGTCGCCGGCGGCGCTCAGTCGCGACTCTTGGCGGCGTCTCGACGGAGCAGGATCCCGAGGTAGGCCTTCCACGGGCCGACGGCTTGATCCCGACTGGCCGCCAGCGCTGAATAGACCTGCGCCAGGTGGTCCAGGTCGTGGACGGCCCAGGTCGCGAGCAACTCGCCCAGCGTGACATCGCCCAGCTCCGGGTGACGGCCACGCCGCTCCAGATCAGCGTCGTCGTGCACGAGCTCCCGGAGCCGGCGAAGGTTCCGGGTGCGGAGCTCGTCGAAGCGATCGATGAGCGTCGCCAGCGGCACCCCCTGATCTCGCTCGACGTGCGCAAACCGGTCGAACGGCTCGAACGGCCGGCTCGTTCCGTCTTCGAGGATGATCTCGGCGCGCGGGATCCAGTCGTCCAGCTCCGCGGAGATCAGGTGGCCGACGACGTCGCGAGCCGTCCACCCGCCCTCCATGTCCGCCCCCCGACCCAGCCCTCCGGAAGGTCAGCCAGGAGCGCGCGAACGACGCGCGGCGTCCGCTCGAGGAGCGCGGTCGTCTCGTCCAGGGCCTCGGATTCCGTCATTGCGACGATCGTACGTCAAGCGAACAAGTCTCTCGCCCATGCCGGCCACTCCTATGCATCACGCCACGATGGTGGGAGAATGCATCGGTATGGGCGACGGCTTGGCAGGCTCCCAGGGACGCCTCAGGGTCGGTCAGGCGGCCGAGATGCTCGGAGTGTCAGTTGAAACCGTTCGGCGCTGGGAATCCGAAGGCCGGCTCCCCATGGCACGGTCCGAGGGTGGCCAACGGCTGGTCGCGATCGACGACGTCACACGACTGCTCACCGAGCGACGGCGAGCGGCAGCGGATCGCCCGATCGTTGCGCAATCCGCTCGCAACCGCTTCGCGGGAGTGGTGACCCGGGTCGAGCGCGACGGGGTCGCGGCGGTCGTGGAGGTGATTTCAGGCCCTCACAGGCTCGTCAGCCTCATGACAGCGGAAGCCGTGGACGAGCTCGGCCTCGAGGTCGGCAGTGAGGCCGTCTGCGTCGTCAAGTCGACCAACGTGATCGTGGAGGTTCCCTCGCGTTCATGAGCGCCCGTCATGCGGGACTGGTCATGCTGATCGCCGCCATCGCCGCTTGTTCGGGATGCGGGAATTCGTCGGCGAGCTCGAACACGGGTGCGAGCGGGAGCCTGACCGTTTACGCCGCCGCGTCGCTCAAGGCGGCGGTCGCGAAGGCCGCAGACGAATATGCGGCCAAGCACGCGGGAGCCACGCTCACCCTTTCTACGGACTCGTCGTCGGCGCTGGAGACGAAGATCGAGCAGGGCGCTCCCGCGGACGTCTTCCTGTCAGCCGACCTGACCAACCCGCGCAAGCTCGTCGACCTCGGCATGGCAGCGGGCGATGTCGTGAACTTCGCCGGCAATTCGCTGGCCGTCATCGTGCCCAAGGGCAACCCGGCGGGCATCAGGAGTCCCGCCGACCTCGCGAAGAGCGGGATCAAGGTGATCGCGGCAGGCGAGGCCGTCCCGATCACGATGTACGCGAGCGAGCTGGCCGTGAACCTCGCATCGAAGCCGGGCTATCCCGCGGATTTCGCACGGCGCTACTCGCAAAACATCGTCTCGAAGGAGGACAACGTCGCCGCGGTCATCTCGAAGATCGAGCTGGGCGAAGGCGATGCCGCGATCGTGTACGCGAGCGATGCCAAGGCTTCGACGAAGGTCCTGACCCTGGACGTTCCATCGAACGCGAACGTCGATGTGACATACGGCGGGGTCGTGCTCAAGTCATCGACGAATGGGGACGCTGCGAAATCGTTCCTGTCCTGGCTCGCAGGCTCGGAGGGACAGGCGGTCCTCGCCTCGTTCGGCTTCCGGCCGCCCTCCTGAGGCGCGAATGACCGCGCCCGCGCTCGCTGCCGCACCCCGATCCGCCCGATCCGGGCTCGGCTGGTCGCTCCAGGCTATGGCGGCGCTGGCCGGCATCGCCCTCGGCTTGCCGATCGTCGTGCTCGTGGCGCGTGCGATGGCGGCCGGTGCGCTCGTCGAGGTCGCCGGGTTCTCGGTCGTCCTGGACGCGCTCGCCTTGAGCCTGCTCACGACCTCGATCAGCCTCGTTTTGAGCGTTGTGATCGGGCTCCCACTGGCGCTGGTCCTCGCGAGGCGTCGCTTTCGCGGCTCCACCCTCCTCGAAGCGGTGATCGACCTCCCGATCGTGCTCCCGCCCGCCGTCGCCGGCCTGGCTTTGCTCCTGCTCCTCGGCCGCAATGGGCTCATCGGCGAGCCCCTCCAGGCGCTGGGGATCACG
>DASXSA010000070.1:0-3967 GCA_036506235.1 Candidatus Limnocylindrales bacterium
CCGCGGTCGAGGGCCCGGAGCGCGGCAACCACCACGTCGCCGGCCGGTGCGAACGTCACCGCGGCATCGAGCGGCTCGGGCGGGTTTTCGTCGTATCCGCCCGCCCAGATCGCGCCCATGGCCAGGGCGCGCTCGCGGTCCCGCTGTGAGCGGGTCGTCACGTAGACGCGGCAATCCCAGTGGCGGGCGACCTGGATGGTCTGGAGGGCCGAGGCGCCAAAACCGAAGAGTCCGAGCCGGCCCCCCGGCTCGATCCGCGAGCGCTTCAGCGCCCGGTAGCCGATGACGCCCCCGCACAGGAGCGGCGACGCCTGGAGATCGTCATAGCGGTCGGGAATTCGAAGCGCAAAGTCGGCCCTGACGGTCAGGCGCTCGGCGAAACAGCCGTCCCGGTCCCACGCCGTGAACGTCGCGTTCGGGCAGAGGTTCTCGCGGCCGGACCGGCAGAAACGGCACGTGCCGTCCACCGACGCCAGCCACCCGACTCCGGCGCGCTCGCCGACCTGCCAGTCACGGACGCCACGCCCGACCGCCTCGACGATCCCGATCGCCTGGTGGCCGAGCACCGCGTTGGGACGGTGAGGCGGCACGTCCCCGGTCGCGAGCTGGAGATCTGTGCGACAGACTGCGCAGGCCGCGGTCCGCAGCAGGAGCTCGCCAGGACCGGCGACCGGATCCGGGACCTCCCGGAACTGCAACGGGTCCCCGTCCGGGGGTCCGGGCCGTTGGAGGACGAGCGCCTTCACCGGCCAAGTCTGGCCCCTCGCGCGGCGGCGTGCCTTCTCAGAGGGTGCGGGTGACCTTGCGCAGCCCGCGGGGCGTCTCGGGATCCTGGCCGCGGGCAAGGGCGAGGTGGTAGGCGAACAGCTGGGCCGGAACGATGGCGACCAGCGGATCGAGCCAGTCCGGGGTCCCGGGCTCCAGCGGCAGGCTGTCGGCGCCCGGCACGGCATCGGGCGTGTCGGTCACGACCACGACGTCGGCATCACGCTCAGACCGGAGGCCTCGCAGGAGATCCACGATCTCGGCGTGGAGCGGGCCGGCCGGCGCGATCGCGAGGACCGGCAGGTCCGGGCCCACGATCGCCATCGGCCCGTGCTGGAAGTCAGCCGACGAGTATCCCTCGGCGAACACGCCGGCCATCTCCTTGAGCTTGAGCGCCCACTCCCGCGCGGTCGCGTAGTCGTAGCCGCGGCCCAGAACGACGAAGTTGCGCTCGTCCGAGCGCGCGGCCGCCACACGGGCGACCGCCTCCTCACCGGCGAGGGCACCGGAGATGCGCGCGGGCAACGCCGCCAGCGCGCTGTCGTCCGTCGGAGCCGAGCCGAGTAGCGCCGCGGAGAGCATGGCGAGCGCCAGGAGCTCGGCCGTGTACGTCTTTGTCGCCGCGATCGAGCGTTCCGGCCCGGCCCCGACGTCGACCGCCCACTCGGCAGCCTGCGCCAGGTCGGAGCTGGCGTCGTTGGTCAGCGCGAGCGTCAGCGCCCCCTGCTCTCGGCCCTCCTTCACGACGGCCAGAACGTCCGGCGAGCCGCCCGACTGCGAGATCCCGACTACGAGGGCTCGTCGCAGGCGTGGGCGCGACTCGAAGCGCGACACGAGCGACGGCGCCGCGAGCGCGACCGGCAGCCCGTTGCGCGCTCCCAGCACGTACTGTCCGTAGATCGCGGCGTGATCGGAGGTGCCACGGGCCGCAATCAGGACGAACTCGCAGTCGCGCTCCATGATGGCTGCGGCGATCTTGCCGATGAGCGCCCGGTTCTCCTCGAACGCGCGTCGGACGACGTCTGGTTGCTCGCCGATTTCCTCCCGGACGCTCACGTCGCGAGACCTGCGAGCGGCAGCCTGCCGGTCGGCCGGATCGCGCCGGTCAGGACCTCGACGAGCGCATCGATCGAGGGCGGCTGGATGCCGTACGTGCAGAGGTACGTGCCGGCCTCCGGGTAGGCCTCGATGTCGTCAGGCATCCGGAGCGCGATCAGGATCGTTGGGACCGAAGCCGCGAGGGCGGCGCGGACGACCTCCGCCTGGCCGCGATGCTCACGGGCGTTGATGGTCCCCACGATCGCCAGGCGGACTCCGACCAGCCGGTCCCGGATGGCACGGACGTCTGCCTCGACGGGGTTGATGGACGTGCGGATCTCCTCGGCCGCGATACCCGCCTTGCGCAGGCCGTCGGCAAGATCGATCCGGACGTGGGACGACGTGTCGGCGGGCGTGAGGTCCGCGGGGCGAGGAAGAATGACGACGACGCGGCCCTTCGACTCGCTTCCGCCTGGCGCGAGCGGCAGCAATCCGTCGCGATGCCTGGCAAGGGTGATCGATCGGCGGGCAACGTCGAGCGCAAGCGATCGGTGCTCAGCCGAACCGACCACCGAGAAGTCCGGTCGCCGATAGCCCTGGAACCACCCTCGGAGCTCACTGATCCGACGCGCTGAGGGTGCCGGGGGCCGGTGGCCGACCGAGCGATCACGGAGGGCCAGCCCTTCGGCGATCGAGGTCAGCAGGTCGGCCCGGTCGGCATGTCCCGGTCCCGCGAGCAGCAGGTCCACCCCGCTGTCGAGCGCCCCCAGGGCCTCGTCCACGAGCGCGTCCTGGTCGATCGCGCCCATGTCCAGCGCGTCGCTGACGACCACGCCTCCGAAACCCAGCTCATCGCGGAGCAGGTCGCGGAGGATGCGCGGCGAGACCATCGCCGGCCGCTCGGCGAGGCCGTCGATCTCGGGCAGCGCGAGGTGTGCCGGCATCACGAGGCGGCAGCCAGCATCGATCGCCGCCCGGAAGGGTTGCAGCTCGACGCGCCGCAGCCGGTCCAGCGTGTGATGGACGACGGGCAACGCGTAGTGCGAGTCCACGGCGCGGTCCCCGCCACCCGGGAAGTGCTTCGCCGTCGTCGCGACGCCCTGGCTTTGATGGCCGCGGACGAACGCTGCGGCAAGACGGGCGGCGAGTGCGGGATCGTCGCCGAACGAACGCACGCCGACTGTCGGATTGTCGCGGTTCGTGAGCACGTCGCAGTCGGGCGCGAAGTTGACCGTGATCCCGAGCGCGGCGAGCTCGCGGCCGATCGCGCGACCGACGGCCTCCGCCAGCTGTTCGGAACCAGTGGCGGCGAGCGCGAGGTTGCCGGGGAACTGGGTCCCGTCACCGATCGCGTTCAACTGTCCGCCTTCCTGGTCGATCGCGATGATCGGTGGGGGCAGGCCAGCCCGGGTTGCAACGCGGTGGAGCTCATCGGTCAGATCCCGCAGCTGGCTCGCGGAGCGCACGTTCAACGCCCGATAGAGCGTCACGCCGGGCGCGCCCGCAGCCACTGCGTCGTGAATGGCGTGGGACGGGCGCTCCCCCTGGAACGCGGCCAGGATCGGCACGCTGGCGATGGTCGTTGACCGCGTCTCGGATGGGGCCGCGGCGGAGGCGCCAGACACGGTCGAAGCGCTCGCGCCGGACGGCTGCGGCATCAGCCCTTGACGGCCCCCGTGAGGCCGCGCACGAACTGCCGCTGGAGAACGATGAAGAAGATCAGGATGGGCACGACCGTCATCGTCACGCCGGCCGCGACCGACCGGAAGTCGGAGCTGAAGAAGCTCAGCAGCGCCGCGAGCCCGACCGGCAGCGTCTTGTTGGCCGGCGTTGGGAGCATCAGCGACGGCCACAGGAAGTCGTTCCAGGACGTGACGAAGGTGAAGATCGCCACCGTCGCGACCGTCGGACGAACGAGCGGTAATGCAACCTGCCACCAGATCCGCCACTCACGGGCCCCGTCGACGCGGGCGGCGTCGATCAGCTCGTTGGGGACGCTTCTGAACGCCTGGCGCATCAGGAAGATGTTGAACGCACTGGCAAGGCTGGGCAGGATGATGGCCGGCAGCGTGTCGTAATAGTCGAACGTCCGCGCGAGCAGGTAGCTCGGGATATACGTCAGCTGGGCGGGCACGATCAGGGTCGCCAGCAGCAGGTAGAAGAT
>DASXSA010000071.1:0-4782 GCA_036506235.1 Candidatus Limnocylindrales bacterium
ATCCGACGTCCCATCCGTCCTGCAGCACGCGGTCGAGGAGGCAGCTCGCCTGGTCGGTGCCAGCGGCGCGGTCGTGTGCGTGCTGGACCCGGAATCGGGGAAGCTGAAGTACGCGCATGAGGCCGGCACCAGCCGCCGGCACATCAGGTTCTGGGCGCGCTCGGTCGAGGTCAACGACGGCACCGGTCTCATCTCCCGCTCGATGTTGGAGCGCCGGCTGATGGTGACCGGCGACTACGTGGCCGATCGGTCGTTCACCCATGCGCCGTCCGCGGATCGCGTGATCACGCGCCTTGGTTACCGTTCGCTGCTCGTGGCCCCGCTGTTGCTCGAGGAGCGGGCAATCGGGATCCTGTCGGTCTTCTCGGGACGCTGGGAGGCGTTCAACGAGGATCACATGGCGCTGGTCGGCGCGCTCGCGGACCACGCGGCCGCGGCCATCGCGAATGCGGATCTCATCGCGGACCTCGCCGATTCACGCGAGCAGCTCGCACGTCGCGTGGACACCCAGCGGACGCTGTCCGGTATCGCCGCGCGGCTGACGTCGATCCGCCAGCCCGACGAGCTGCTGCAGTACGCGGTCAACGAGGCGACGCGCCTGCTCAACGCCGACGGCGGTCTGATCGACCGCGTCGACCGCGACGGGATGATCCGCTGGGCATTCGGGGCGGGCGAGACGGACGAGGAAGTTCGGGCCATCCTCCGCAACCTCGAGATCCCGGTGGGCCAGGGCCTGTTCGGGTTGGCGGTGGCTGAGCGGGAGATCAAGCTGACGGGGAACTACGAAGCTGACGCGCGGTTCGTGCACTCGCCCGGGGCGGACGAGGTGGTCCGCCGCATTGGCGTCCGCTCGCTCATCGCGGCCCCGCTGATCGCCGATGGCGAGGCGCTCGGTGTACTCGGCATCTACTCCGACCAGCCGGACTTCTTCGACCCGTCGGACGTCGAGCTCCTCCGGCTGTTCGCCGACCACGCATCGGTCGCCATCGCCAACAGCCGGCTCATCGACGAGCTGGCCTCGTCGCGCGCCGAGCTCGAGCGACGTGCCGAGAGGGAACGGGCGCTTCGCGAGATCACGGGCCGGATCGCGGCGATCCGGGATCCCGACGAGGTGCTCCAGCGGATCGTCGACGAGGCGCAGCGGCTATTGCAGACCGATGGCGCGCACATGACCCTGATATCGGACGACCGGACGTACCTGCGGCCAGTGGTGGTCGCCGGCACAGGCGACGAGGCCACGCGCGAGTGGCTGCAGGTCCAGGAGTTTCCGCTCCACGGGGGGATGAACGGCCTCGCGGCAGGACTGGGTCGCTCCCTGTGGACAGCGGACTACCTCACCGACCCGCGCGTTCCGCACGAGGAGGACGACCAGTTCACAGCCGCCCGACTGGGCCTTCGAGCCATGGCCGTCGCGCCCCTGCGCGGGCCGGAGAACGAGATCGCCGGCACGCTCGCGATCTCATGGCGAACGACGCGCGAGGTGAGCGACGATGAGATCGACCTGCTCGAGGTTCTCGCCGACCAGGCCGCGATCGCGCTGGCCGCCGCCCGTCTCGACAGCCTGCGGCGCGAATCCGAGGCGCGCTACCGCTACCTGGTCGAAAACTCGCCGGACCTGGTCTGGGCGATCGACGACGAGGCACGGTTCACCTTCATCTCGGACACCTGCGAGCGGCTCACCGGCTGGAAGCCGGAGCAGCTGATCGGCGGCCATTTCGGCTCGATCGTCCACCCGTCGTCGGCCGACGTCGCCGAGCGCGACTGGACCGCCGAGATGGACGAAGGGACGCACGAGCTGCGCGGCCGTCTCAACCTGCTCCACAAGGACGGCCATCCAATTCCCTCCGAGTTCCTCGCCCGGACGACCGTCTTGAATGGCCGCTTCACGGGCGCGAACGGATCCGTTCGCGACATGACCGAGCGCGATCGGCTGGAAGTGGAGCTGCGGCGTCAGGCCGGGGCCCTGGCCGCCGGCGACGAACGGGCACACCTCGCCCGCGAGCTCCACGACTCGGTGACGCAGGCCCTGTTCTCGATGACCCTCATTACCCGCAGCATCGAGGTCCTGCTGAGCCGTGATCCGGCTGCGGCGGCCGAAAAGATCGGCACCCTGCGCGACCTGCAGCGCGATGCCCTGGCCGAGATGCGGGCACTGATCTTCGAGTTGCGGCCGGGCAGCCTCGAGCAGGACGGCCTGGTCCATGCCCTGCGGACCCACACGGCGGCGGTGCAGGGTCGAATCGGCCTGCCGATCCTCTTCGAGTCCGACATCGCCGAGCGCCTGCCGATCGAGGTCGAGGACGCGCTTTACCGCATCGCCCAGGAGGCCCTGCACAACGTGGTCAAGCATGCGGGCGCCCGACAGGTACACCTCGAGCTTCGCCGGGTCGAGGAGGCCGTTCGACTCGCGGTCGTCGACGACGGTGCCGGGTTCGACGAAGGCGCGATCCCGGCGGGACACCTCGGCCTGGCCGGCATGCGCGCGCGGGCCGAAAGGATTGGGGCTCAGCTGGAGCTTCGATCGTCCCCAGGCAACGGCACGACGGTCGCCGTGCTCGCGTCACTTCGACCTGGTTAGGCCTCAAGCGAGACGGGGGCCGGGGCGGAACAACCGACGAATGTCAATGGGGTTTCGCGACAGGTGACCGTCGCGTTCGGGCCCGAATCGGCGGCAGACTCGACCTGTGATCGCCCCCAGAGCCACAGCATCGCCGGACCCGCCTTCCAGACCAATCAAGGTCCTCATCGTCGTTGCCGACCACCGCGTCCGCGAGAGCATGGCGGACGTGCTCGGCCTGTCGCCGGGGCTCACGATCGTTGGTACCGCGAGCCACCAGGGTGCGGCGCTCGCTGTGGTCACCCAGCTCCAACCGGACGTCGTGATCCTGGACCCGCGATTGCCCGACGTTGATGCCGGCCTTGCCCTCGTGGCCGTGATCCGGCAGGTCAAGCCAGGAGCCAGGATCCTGCTCATGAGCTGGTCGATCGAGCACGAGAACGCCGACCTCGCAGCGAGTGTCGACCGGATCATCGACAGGTGCGCGCCACCGGATGACCTCGTCACGGCAATCGGTGACGTGGCGCGGTCCGGTACGCGGCCGATGCTAGACTCGGCCGCGGCCCGAGCCCGGACTGCGCAATCCTGAGCCCGCGAACGAGGCGACGACGTGCCTGACAGCGAGAAGATCCGCGTGCTGCTCGTCGACGACCACGCCGTCGTTCGTATGGGCCTGAAGACCTTCTTCGACCTGCAGGAGGACATCGAGGTGGTCGGCGAAGCGTCAGACGGCAGCGAGGCGGTCGCGGCGGCTCGCCGTCTGAAGCCGGACGTCATCCTCATGGACCTGCTCATGCCGAACATGGACGGGCTGACCGCGATCGGCCGGATCAAGGCCGAGCTGCCGGAGACCGAGATCGTGGCCGTCACGTCGTTCATCGAGGAGGAGAAGGTCACCTCGGCGCTGGAAGCCGGTGCGAGCGGTTACCTCCTGAAGGACGCGGAGGCCGAAGAAGTCGCGGCTGCGGTCCGCTCCGCCTACGCCGGCGAGGTGCACCTCGACGCGGCGGTGGCGCGCCTGCTCGCGCAGCGCATGCGCGAGCGCAAGACCAGGCCGGACCCGGTCGAGCCGCTCACGGAGCGCGAGCGGGAGGTGCTCGGGCTGCTGGGCCGGGGCATGAGCAACAAGGACATCGGGGCCGCCCTCTTCATCACCGAACGGACAGCGCGGACCTACGTCTCCAACATCCTCGGCAAGCTGGGCCTTTCCAGCCGGACACAGGCCGCCCTGTACGCCGTCGAGCACAGGATCGCCGAGCCGGCAACGTAGCGACCGGCGTCGGGCAGACCACCTCCGCCTATTCTCCCCGGCAATGACGGGTTTCACGGTCGAGCGCTATACGGGCGTGGACGCGTTCCTCGCGGCCGCCGGGTCGTTCCTGGCTGCCCGTGAAGCCGAGCACAACCTCATCTTCGGGATCTGCTCGAACCTGCGGACGGCACCCGAAGCGTTCGTGATGCCGCCACTCCTGGCGACCGTCAAGCGAGGGCCCGTGGTGCTGGTCGTGGTGATGACGCCGCCCTGGAACCTGGTGCTCTCGGAGGTGGACGACCCGGGCGCGCTACCCGTCCTCGCTGAGCACCTCGAGGGACTGGAGCTGCCGGGCGTCATTGGGCCGAGCGGGCATGCCACGGCCTTCGCCGAGCTCTGGTCCAAGCGGACGGGCGTACGCTCTCGCCTCGCGATGCGGGAGCGCATCTTTCGCCTCACAACCGCCCGGAAGCCTCCGCATCCGGCCCAGGGCTCCATGCGCGTTGCCACCAGCGCGGATCGCGACCTCCTCGCGGGATGGCTCGGCGACTTTTCGCGCGAAGCGCTGGACGACCTGGACCCAACCGACCCGGTGGAGGCCACGGAGCGCTGGATCGCGGGCCGTGGCCGAACCATGTATCTCTGGGAAAACGGCGAGGTCGTATCCCTGTGCGGAGTGGGGGGTGAGACCCCCAACGGCATTCGGATCGGGCCGGTCTACACCCCGCCGCGCTTTCGCGGGCGGGGATACGCGGGCTCCTGCGTGGGGGCCGCGAGCGCGCTGCAGCTCGATGCCGGTCGCCGGTTCTGCTTCCTGTTTACGGACATCGCGAATCGGACCTCCAACCACATCTACCAGGAGATCGGCTATGAGCCGATCCGCGACGTGGAGGAGTTCCGCTTCGATCCCGCCTAGGACGCCGATCGACGGGCCAGGTACGTGCAGTTGGAACGTCCTTGAAAGCCGCCTGCA
>DASXSA010000072.1:0-14166 GCA_036506235.1 Candidatus Limnocylindrales bacterium
GCAGCTGCTCTACGACGAGTACGGCACGCTCAAGTGCGAGACCTGCTTCCAGTGCGCTCAGGCCTGTCCGATCGAGTGCATCGACATGGGCGGCATCGACACCAAGAACCGCTACCACATCCACTGGGGGCCGCCCGAGACCTACGGCGAGCGGCGTGACGAGTCGGCGCTGCGTCGGTCGGGCCGCCCCGTGCCGGACCGTGCGTACGAGCACTTCGCGCCGATCGACCTCGCGCCGGTCGACGCCGTCCTGTCCGAGTACGACTACGACCCCAAGCACCTGCTGCCGATGCTGGAGGCGACGCAGGCCGCGTACGGCTACCTCCCGGTCGCGGCGATCAAGCACATCAGCAACATGACCGGGGCGTGGTACGCGATGATCTACGGCACGGCCACGTACTACGGCCACCTGCGCTTCGATAAGCCCGCTGACCGCCCGCAGGCCGATGCCCTGGCAGCCGCCCGGCCCCCGGAGAGCTCCTACCGCGATGCGCTGGCGGGGTCCCTCGCTGGCCGCGGTGCGGCCCGACGGCGGCCGGCCCGCCCGCGGAGCAACTGAGCGGATGCCCGGCCTCCTGCCGACGCCCACCGACTGGCCACGCGTCATGCTCGCCCGGCCCACTGCCAAAGATCCCGCCGACCTCGACGTCGCGGTCCGCAATGGCGCGTTCGCGGGTCTCAGGCGCGCCGTCCACGAGCTCGGGCCGGAGGCGATCATCCGGGAGGTGTCCGCATCCGGGCTTCGCGGTCGCGGGGGCGCGGGCTTTCCGACCGGCGAGAAGTGGCGGATCTGCGCGACCTCAGGGCTTCCCGGCCAGCGGCGGTACGTGGTCGCGAACGGCTACGGCGCAGATCCGGCGAGCGGCACTGACCGTTACCTGATGGAGCGAGACCCGTACGCCGTCATCGAGGGCGCCGCGATCGCGGCATTCGCTGTCTCCGCCGGAGAAGCGATCATCGCCGTGCGCGGCGAAGACGCGGAGATCGTGCGATTGCTCGAGAGCGCGATCGGAGCCGCTGAAGAGGCCGGCTTCATCGGACCCGACTTCCTCGAGACGGGAATGGAGCTCACCATCAGCGTGCGGCCTGTGCAGGGCGCCTACATGCTCGGCGAGGAGACCGTCCTCCTGAAGGCGCTCGAGGGCAAGCGCGGCCAGCCCGAGCAGCGGCCACCGCATCCGGCGGAGCGTGGCCTGTTCGGGCAGCCGACCGTCGTGCAGAACGTCCAGACGCTTGCGGCCGTGCCCTGGATCGTCGTCAACGGTGCCGCTGCTTTCGCGGCGATCGGCTCGAAGGGCAGTCCTGGAACGGTACTCGTCCAGGCCCGCGGCGCAGCGCGGGATGGCGTGGCGGAGGTGCCGTTGGGCACGCCGCTGCGCGAGATCGTCGCTCTTGCCGGGCCGCTGCCGCAGGGCCGCACGGCCAAGGCCGTGCTCGTGGGTGGCCCGTCTGGTGGGCTGCTGCCACCCGAGATGCTCGATACGCCGTACGAGTTCGACGCCCTGCGGGCGGCCGGCGCCCACATCGGGTCCGGCTCGGTCGTGGTCGCCGACGATCGCGCCTGCACGGTTGACCTCGCGCGGCTGCTGACGAGGTTCTGCGCCGACGAGGCGTGCGGCAAGACCATCCCCTGCCGCATCGGGACGCGGCGACTCTCCGAGATCGCGGAGCGGGTGACCTCCGGCCGCCCACGGCCCACGGACACGCAACTGCTCGGCGACCTCGCGTCCGACGTGGTCGAGAGCGGCCTCTGCGACCACGAGCGACTGGCGACCCTGCCACTGACCAGCGCGATGCGATACTTCCCGGCGGAGCTGGAGGAGCACATCCTCCGGAGCTCCTGCCCGGCCGGCGTCTGCAACCCCATTGCGATGCCAGCCACGGCGCTCGCCGCCAGCCCTGCCCACTGATGCGACGATGACCGAGCTGATCACCCGACCCGCCGACACCCGGCCGCCCGACGACAGGCCGGACAAGCCCTCGCCGCTCGACACGGTCACGCCACTCGCCGACGACCTGTCCGAGCGGCTGCTCACCGTTCAGGCGCCGCAGCGGCCGCAGTCGACGCCCGTCATCCGCCTCGAGGTCGACGGCCGCGTCGTGGAGGGCCGGGCGGGCCAGACGATCCTCGAGGTCTGTCGCGACAACGGGATCGAGGTCCCGACGCTGTGCTACGAGCCGAAGCTGCCCGGCTTCGGTGCCTGCCGGATGTGCGTGGTCGAAGTCGAGGGCGAGGAGCATCCGCCGATCAGCTGCTCCCAGAGCGCAGCGGAGGGCATGAATGTCCAGACGCAGACCGAGCTCGTGCGCCGGCTGCGGCACACGAATCTCGAGCTGATCTTCAGCGACCACAACGCCTACTGCCTGCCGCCCTGCCAGAACAAGTGCCCCAGCCACATCGACATTCCCGGCTTCCTCAAGGCGAACGCCGAGGGCAACTGGCGCGAGTCGGCGCGGATCTACAAGCGGACGATCCCCTTCCCGTCGATCCTCGGTCGCGTTTGCCCCGCGCCCTGCGAGGAGCACTGCCGCCGCGATGAGGTGGACGAGGCGATCGCGATCCGGGACACCCACCGCTACGCGGGCGACCAGGTCCTCAAGGCGATGCTCGACGACGGGATCGACCCGCCGATCCCCTTCGAGGTCAAGCCGAAGACAGGGCGCCGGGTGGCCGTGATCGGCTCGGGCCCGGCCGGGACGTCGGCGGCGTACTACCTCCTGATCGCCGGTCACGACGTCGACATCTTCGAGCGCGACCCCGCGCCGGGTGGAATGCTGCGCTACGGGATCCCGCAGTATCGGCTGCCCAAGGTCGAGGTCCTCGAGGCGGAGTACGAGTCGATCACCAGGCTTGGCGGGCGCTTCATCTGCAACCAGGAGCTGGGGGTCCACTACTCCCTCGACGACCTGCAGCTGCAGGGCTATGACGCGGTCGTCCTCGCGATCGGCTGCTACGACACGAACAAGCTCGGGATCCCGAACGAGGACGCCGACGGGGTGTTCGACGGACTCGAGTACCTGCGCACCGCGACCCTCGGGCTGCCCTACCCGGGCCACAAGGGCTCGCGGGTCGTGGTCATCGGTGGCGGGTTCACCTCGATGGACTGCACCCGCACGTCGATCCGCCAGGGCGCCGCGGAGGTCACGCTCGTCTACCGCCGCGACATGAAGGACATGCCGGCTGCCAACGAGGTCCACGAGGCAATCGAGGAGGGCGCGACCGCGATCTTCCAGGCCGGGCCCGTTCGAATCGTCACCGACAAGAAGACCGGCAAGGTAACCGGGGTCGAGTTCGTCCGGATGAAGCTCGGCGAACCGGACGCCTCCGGTCGCCGGCGACCGGAGCCCGCGCCGGGCACCGAGTTCACGATTCCCTGCGACCGCGTGCTGCTCGCCATCGGGCAGGGACCCGATCTGTCGTGGATCAAGCCAGGATCGGAAGGTCCGGAGGCGACAAAGCAGCGCCGGTTGAAGGCCGACGCGGTCACGTTCGAGACCGGCCGCGCGGGTGTGTTCGGGACCGGGGACGTGCGGGTCGGATCCGCCACCGTGGTCCAGGCCAACGGGGAGGGCCGGCGCGCCGCCTACGCGGTCGATGCCTACCTGCTCGGGCTCGACCTGGGCGAGATCAGGACCCGCCAGACGCTCGCCGAGCCGCAGCCCGAGTTCCTGTCGATCGTGCCCTTCACGAGCGAGATGAAGGAGCCGCGCTACCGCCTGCGCTCGATGGACGCGGAGATCCGCAACAAGAGTTACGTCGAGTACGAGATCCCGTACAGCCGGCAGGAGGCAATGTCCGAATCGCAGCGCTGCCTGCAGTGCACCTGCGAAGCGATCGGGTATTGCGACCTCCGCCGCCTGGGGATCGAGTACGGCACCACGCTCGGGACGCTCGAGCCGCAGTACCACCAGGGGGCCGGGTACCGGAGCGTCACCGAGAACCGCTTCACCGGCACGAACCACGACTACATCCGCGACGATTCCCACGCGTTCATCCTTCGCGAGCCGTCGCGCTGCATCGACTGCGGGCGGTGCGCGCAGGTCTGCGCGGAGGTCGTGGGCGCCGCGTGCTACGACTTCATGCGCATCGGCTTCGACACGCTGGTCACGACACCGCTCGACATGAGCCTCAACGACACGCCGTGTGTGTCATGTGGGCGGTGTGCCGAGACGTGCCCGACCGGCGCCCTGATGCCGAAGCCCCGCGTCCTCCAGAAGTACGACGTCGACGAGAGTCGCTGCATCCTGTGCGGAATATGCGTGGATGCCTGCCCGTACGACGCCCTACGCGACGGCGCGGAGTTCGAGCTTTCACACGAAGCCCGCGGCGAGCCGATGATCGACCTGCTGGCGATCGCGGCGATCGACCGCGAAACCGAGATGACCTACGTCCGGCGCGAGCGCGACTGGGTGGAACGCGCGCTGACGGAGGGCCGGCGGTTCGACCCCGGTCGCCTGCTTCCGGTGCTCCCACCGTCGGTGGCGGGTCAGCTCCCTCGCGACGGCGACGGCCACCGCCACGCGCTCACTGCCGGTGCGGGTGACGGTCCCTCGGCCGGGCGCAGCGCGGCGCCCCACGAGCTTGGGCCGGGGCACTGATCGCGTGACGCTGCCAGAGGTCATCCCGTTCATCAACGTCCGCTGGGACGACATTCTCTTCCTGATCCTCGCCGCGATCATGATTGGCTCGGCGCTGCTCGTCGTGACGCTGCGCGACATCATCCGGTGCGGCCTCGCGATGATGGTCTGCTTCGGCGCGCTGGCCGGGATCTACGTGATCGCCGGCGCTCCCCTCGTCGCCGCCACCCAGGTGCTGGTGTACATCGGCGCGATCTCGGTGCTCGTGCTGTTCGCGATCATGCTCACGCAGACCAAGGCGGCGCCCGCGCGGCTCGTGTTCCAGACGCAGGCCGTGCCGGCCGCCATCTCCGCCGTCCTGCTGGCCGGGATCATCGCTGTAGCGGTCGCCGCCACGGACTGGCACGCCCTCAGCCAGCGCGTGGAGTCCGCAACCGGCGCAGTGGCCCAGGTGCTGTTCCAGCAATACGTCCTGCCGTTCGAGATCGTGAGCGTCCTGCTTCTCGCCGCAGTCATCGGCGGCGTCTTCCTGGCCAGGCGAGAGCAGGGCGACGTCTCGTGACGAACTCGCTCGACGCCTACCTGGTTCTGTCCGGCCTGCTGTTCGCGATCGGGAGCTTCGGCTTCCTTGCCCGGCGGAACGCGATCAGCATGCTGATGTCGATCGAGCTGATGCTCAACGCGGTCAACCTGGCGATCGTCGCGTTCGGGTCGTTCGTCGATCGCCTTCGCCCGAATGCGTCGGTTATCGCGCTCATGGTCATTGCCGTCGCCGCCGCGGAGGCAACCGTCGGGCTGGCGATCGTCATCGCGATCTACCGCAACCGTCGCACGCCGCTCGTCGACGAGTACGACTCCTTGCGGCAGTAACCAGGCCCGGCTGTGGAATCGCTGGTCGTCCTGATCCCGGCGCTCCCGCTGGCCGGGTTTGTCCTGACGGGGCTGTTCGGCCGCCGCCTCGATCGGGAGGCCCACTGGCTGGCCGTCGGCGTAGTCGTCGTCAGCTGGCTGCTCGCGATGATCGTCGCGTTCACGGCCCTCACGGGCGGCTTCGGTGCGGACGGCCTGACGGTGAAGTTGTGGGACTGGATCCCCGCGGGCAGGTTCAACGTCGAGATCGGCTTCTTCGTGGACAACCTGACGGCCGTGCTGCTGATCGTCGTGACCACGATCGGGATGCTCGTGCACGTTTACTCGATCGGCTACATGGCCCACGACCCGGGCTACTGGCGGTTCTTCGCCTACCTGAACCTGTTCATGTTCTCGATGCTGGTCCTGGTGCTCGCCAGTAGCTTCCTCGTCGTCTTCGTCGCCTGGGAGCTGGTGGGACTGTCGAGCTACCTGCTGATCGGGTTCTGGTATCGACGACGGTCGGCCGCGCTTGCTGCCAAAAAGGCGTTCATCGTCAACCGGATCGGCGACGTCGGTTTCGCGCTCGGGATCATGGCGATCTTCGTGAACACCGGGACGCTCGATATCCGGGAGTCGATCGAGAAGCTCACCGCCCCGGGCGCCGTCAGCACGATCCCGCTGGCGCTGATCGCGCTCCTCGTCTTCGCTGGCGCGATGGGCAAGAGCGCGCAGTTCCCGCTCCACGTCTGGCTGCCGGACGCGATGGAAGGCCCGACACCGGTCTCGGCCCTCATCCACGCGGCGACCATGGTCAACGCCGGCGTCTACCTCGTCGCGCGCACGAACCTGCTGTTCGCCCATGCGCCCCAGGCCATGCTCGTCGTGGCGGCGATCGGCATCTTCACGGCGATCCTGTCGGCCTCGATCGCGTTCACCCAGACCGACATCAAGCGGGTGCTCGCGTACTCAACGCTGTCCCAGCTGGGCTACATGTTCGCGGCGCTCGGCGTCGGGGCGTGGACGGCCGCGATCTTCCACCTGATGACGCACGGGTTCTTCAAAGGCCTGCTGTTCCTCGATTCGGGCTCGGTGATTCACGCCGTCCACGACGAGCAGGACATGCGCCGGATGGGCGGCCTCGCCAGGAAGATCCCGATCACCTACGCCACGATGCTCATCGGCTCCGTGGCGATCTCGGGCATTCCGCCGCTGGCGGGCTTCTTCTCGAAGGACGAGATCCTCGGCGAGGCGTTCAAGAACGGCTTCGTCTGGGTCTGGCTGGTGGGCCTGATCGTCGCCGGCATGACCGCGTTCTACATGTTCCGGCTGATGGGCCTCACGTTCTGGGGCCCGAGCCGGGTTGACCGCCAGGTCGAGCCGCACATCCAGGAGTCGCCGCGAGTCATGACGATCCCGCTGATCCTGCTCGCGATCCCGTCGGTGTTGCTGGGATTGCTGATCGGCTTCCCCCCGGAGAACGGGCTGCTCCACGGCTGGCTGGCGCCGGTCTTCGGGGAGGCGCTGGCGACTGGCGGGCAGCACGAGGCGGCCTTCAGCCTGTTCGGCATCGACGGTGTGCTCATCCTCGCCAGCGTGACGGCGGCTGTGCTCGGGATCGTTGTCGCCTGGCGGTTGTTCGGCGTCGAGCTGCCGCTTCTGAGACGCGAGCCGCAGCCCGAACGCGTGCAGGCCATCACTGCCCGGGCGCCGTTCCTCTACCGGGCCTCGCTCAACAAGTGGTGGTTCGACGACCTGTACGACCTGTTGTTCATCCGCATCGGCGGCCGGATTGCCGCCGCCCTGTGGTGGTTCGACCGGGTGATCGTCGACGGGACAGTGAACGGCATCGGGATCGGGACGCAGCGGATCGGCGGCCAGCTGCGGCAGGTGCAGACCGGCCGCGTCCAGAACTACGCGCTGGGGATCGCCCTCGGCCTGCTGGTCATGGCCGGCTCATACCTCGTGATCACGGCGCGATGAGCGGATTGAGGCACTAGATGCCAGGCGGGATTCTCACGCTCATCACATTCGTGCCGCTCGTCGGCGCGATCGTCATTGCGTTCCTGCCGCGCGAGCGGCCCGACCTTGCCCGCTTTACGGCCCTCGCCGCCGCGTTGCTGACGTGGGTCTTCTCGCTGTACATGCTCATCGGCTTCCTGCCGACCCATCCGGGCTTCCAGTTCGTCGAGGTAGCCGACTGGATCCCGGCCTTCGGCATCCAGTACAAGCTCGGTGCCGACGGCCTGTCGGTCGTCCTGGTGGTGCTCACGACGACCCTGACGTGGATCAGCATCCTGGCCAGCTTCGGGCCGATCAGGGAGCGCGTGAAGGAGTACATGATCTCCTTCCTGATCCTGGAGGTCGGCATGGTCGGCGTGTTCCTCGCGCTCGACCTGTTCCTGTTCTACATCTTCTGGGAGGTGGTGCTCGTCCCGATGTACCTGATCATCGGGATCTGGGGTGGCCCGAACCGGATCTACGCGACGATCAAGTTCGTGCTCTACACGCTCGTCGGTTCGCTGCTGATGCTGGTGGCGATCCTGGCCACCGGCTTCGCGTTCCAGGACGCGCACGGCGGCCAGTGGGCGGGCGCCTTCGACTTCGAGCAGCTGCGCGCCTTCGCGGGCACGACCGGGTTTGCGAACGGCCTCCAGCTCGGCGCGTTCCTCGCGTTCTTCCTGGCCTTCGCGATCAAGATCCCGATGTTCCCGTTCCACACCTGGCTGCCCGATGCCCACGTCGAGGCGCCGACGGCGGGGTCGGTCATCCTGGCCGGCATCCTGCTCAAGCTCGGCGGCTACGGGTTCATCCGTTTCGCGCTGCCGCTCTTCCCGGACGCCGCAAAGACCTACGCGCCGGTGATCATCGTGCTGTCGCTGATCGCGCTGATCTACGGGGCGATCGTGGCCCTCGTGCAGCCCGACCTCAAGAAGCTTGTCGCGTACTCGTCGGTGAGCCACATGGGCTTCGTCACGCTGGGCATCTTCATCTTCCAGCAGCAGGGCTTGTACGGCGCCATCCTGCAGATGGTCAACCACGGGCTGATCACGGGCGCCCTCTTCCTTCTCGTCGGCGTGATCTACGAGCGCACCCACGACCGGACGATCGCGAAGATGTCGGGCCTGTCGGGGCGCACGCCGGTCTATGCGGCGACGTTCGGCTTCTTCATGCTCGCGTCCGTGGGCCTGCCCGGTCTGTCCGGGTTCGTCGGCGAGTTCCTGGTGCTGGTCGGCTCGTTCGCGTACGCGCCGGCCGTAGCCGGGCTCGCAACGCTTACGATGATCTTCACCGCCGGCTACCTGCTCTGGATGTACCAGCGCCTGTTCTTCGGCGAGGTGTCGGCGTTCCTGCACGAGATCGGGTCGCACCTGACCGACATGCGGCCGGTCGAGACGCTGACGCTCGTCCCGCTCGCCACGCTGGTGGTCGTCTTCGGACTGTTCCCGGGCCTGGTCCTGCACCTGGTTGAGGGGACGGTCACGTCCGTCCTCAACGGGCTCGGCCGCGCCACGGCGATCAACCTCCTGTTCTGGCAATGACCGAGCCCACTCGTCGCGCGACCGCCGCGGCGCGCTCCCGCCAATGAGCGGGCAGGACCTGCTCACGATCTCGCCGCTGATCGCGGCGATCCTCGTCGCGGTCGCCGTTCTGATCGTCGACCTGGTCGCGCCTGGCCGCCGGGAGCCGGCGCTCGCGACGGCCCTGCTTGGACTCGGCATCGTCGCGATCCTGACCGCCGTCGCCGGCCGGACACCCGGTCAGGCGTTCGGCGGCTCGTACACGGTCGACGCCCTCACCACATTTCTGGATCTGCTGTTCATCTCGATCGTCGCGCTTACGATCGCGTTCGCCCCGGACTACCTGGAGCCTCGCGACCTGCCGATCGCCGAGTTCGCCGCGGTCCTGATCTTCGCCCTCACCGGAGCGATGCTCATCGCGGCCTCGACCGACCTGCTCGTGCTGTTCCTGGCTCTCGAGCTGATGGTGCTGCCGGGCTACCTCCTGGCCGCCTACGCGAAGCGCGATTCGCTCTCGACCGAGGGCGCCATCAAGTACTTCCTGCTCGGGTCGTTCTCGTCGGCGATCTTCCTGTTCGGCCTTGCGTACGTGTGGGGCCTGACCGGGTCCACGCGCGTCGCCGACGTCGCGGCGGAGCTCGGGAAGATCGCGTCCGGCGGAGCGGCTCTCTCCCCCGGCCTCGCGCTCGGGCTCGCGTTCATGACCACCGGCGTCGCATTCAAGATCGCCGCGGTTCCGTTCCATTACTGGACGCCCGACGCCTACCAGGGCTCGCCCACGCCGGTCACGGGCTACCTGTCGGTCGGTCCGAAGGTCGGCGCGTTCGCGCTGATCCTGCGCCTGTTCGTCGGCGCCCTCGGGTCGCTGCGCGGGGACTGGCTGGACGTCGTGATCGTGCTCGCCGCGCTGACGATGACACTCGGCAATCTGGTCGCGCTCACGCAGAACAACGTCAAGCGCATGCTGGCGTACAGCTCGATCGCGCATACCGGCTACATGCTCGTCGGGCTTGCCGCCTACGCCGGCGGGCGGCAGGAGGGCCTGCAGGGACTCCTCTACTACGGCGCCGCGTACACGTTCATGAACCTCGGCGCGTTCGCCGTCGTCGCCGCTCTCCAGCGACGGCCCGGGGTCACCAGCTCGCTCGACACGTTCGCCGGCCTGGGCCGGCGCGAGCCTCTGCTGGGCATCCTCATGACGCTGTTCCTCCTGTCGTTGACCGGAATTCCGCCCACCGCCGGTTTCTTCGGCAAGGCGTACGTGATCCTGGCTGCCGTCCAGGCCGGGGGGCCGCTGACCATCCTCGCGGTCATCGCGATGCTCAATGCGGCTGCGGCAGCCTTCTACTACCTGCGCGTCGTGGTCTACATGTTCATGCGCGAGCCAGCCACCGAGGCCGAATCGCAACGCCACGGCAACCTGGTGTGGGCCGGCTTGTGGACGACGAGCGTGCTCACGATCCTGCTCGGGCTGATCCCCGCCCCCCTGCTGTCGGTCGTCTCGGACGCGGCCAGGGCCCTGGGCAGCTAAGGAGGGTCGATAGGTTGCGGTTACCCTCGAGGGCCTCGCTGACGCGGTACTGATATGCCCCCGCCAACTCGAACGCCCTCCGCGATGCCAGCCATCAGCAAGACTCACGCTGTGCCCGCGACCCGTGCCACCCTGCTCGACGACGTGCTCGGCCCGAGGGGTCGCCTCTACGTCGTTTCCAACCGGGGGCCGATCACCTTCGAGCTCGATCCGACCGCTCCCGGCGGGCTGGTCGCCGCGCGAGGGTCGGGTGGCCTGGTCACCGCCCTCGTCGATCTTGGCCGACACGCCCCGATCTCCTGGATCGCCGCGGCACTGACCGAAGGCGACAAGGCCGTCGCCGAGCTCCTCGACCGGGAGGACAGCTGGCCGATCCCGTCAGGCGGAAACGGCCACCGAAGCTCCCGGACGGAAGAAACCGCCCTGGCGAAGGGGGCCGAACGGGCGAAGGCGACCGCCCTGGCGAAGGTGGCCGAACGCCCCGGGGCAACCGCTCTGGCGAAGGGGGCCGATCCTGCCACCGCTGCCGACTGGGCCACGGCTCCGGATGCTGAGACCCACACGAATGGCTCGAGGGCGCGAGCAGAACGCCTGGCCGCCGTTCGGGCCCTGATCGAGCGCGCGCTGCCGGATCAGGACGTGCGGCTCCATTACGAGGTGCTGCCCGAGGACGTCTTCGACGGCTACTACCGGGTGGTCGCCAACCCCCTGCTGTGGTTCCTGCAGCACCAGATGTACGCGCTGCCGTTCGCGCCGAACATCGACGCGGGTGCGCTGCGCGCCTGGCGGACCGGCTATCGGGTGGCCAACGAGCGGCTGGCCGACGCCGCGCTTGCGGCGGCTGAGAAGACGCCTGCCCCGGTCTTCCTCCTGCAGGACTACCACCTCTACCTCGCGCCGGAGCGGATCCGCGCACAGCGCCCCGACGCCTCGATCCTCCACTTCACGCATATTCCGTGGCCGCCGGACTCGATCTGGCAGGTCCTCCCGCAGGGCATGCGGCGGTCGATCTGCGAGGGGCTGCTGGGGTCGGACATCGTCGGCCTGCAGACAGATCGCTACGCCTCGCACTTCCTGGAGACCGTGTCGAGCTTCGTGCGCGACGCGCGGATCGATCCCGAGAGCCGGACGATCCACTGGCGCGGCCGCCGCATTCGCGTCCGGACCTATCCGATCTCGGTCGACCCGGACGGCCTGTCGCGTTTCGCGCATTCGCCGGCGGTCCAGGAGCGCGTGGATCGGCTGGCTGAACGGTTCGATCGTGTGCGCGACCGGGTGGCCGGACGCGAGCGCCCGATCGTCATCGTGCGTGCCGACCGGATCGAGCCGTCGAAGAACGCCCTCCGCGGCTTTCTCGCCTTCGAGGCGCTGCTCGAGCGGCGGCCGCAGCTCCGTGAGCGGGTCCGTTTCGTTGCCGTCCAGGCGCCCACGCGGACGGCCATCCCCGAATACGCGGGGTATGCAGCAGGGGTGCGCGAGGTCGTGGCGCGGGTGAACGGCCTGGCCGAGCCGGACGAGCAGCCGATCTGGGTATACGACGGTTCCGACTATGCGATGGCCATCGCGGCGCTCCGCCTGGCGGACGTGGTGCTGGTCAACCCGGTCGTGGACGGCATGAACCTCGTGGCCAAGGAGGCGATCCTGGTCGGCGAGCGACAACCGGTGCTCGTGCTGTCCGAGACGGCGGGTGCCGCGGAGCAGCTGGCGACCGATGCGCTCATGGTGGCCCCGGCGGATATCTCGGGCACAGCCGACCAGCTCGAACGGGCGCTGGTCATGGGCACCGAGGAGCGTACGGCCCGGCTTCGGCGCCTGCGCACGGTCGTCCGCGAGCAGGACATTGAGTGGTGGCTCACGCGCCAGCTCCGCGACCTGGCCGCGGTTCGCCATGGACTGCTGCCGCCGTCGCGCCGTCTGCGCGATTCGGTACGTCGCGTCGAGGAGCCGCTCCTGTCCTGAGCCGTCGCGCGCCGTCGCGCGGGCGCGGTGGCTTTCTCAGGCAGTCAGCCGGACCGAGGCAGCCCTGGCCAGCGCGTTCAGGACCGCCGCGGCCTCACGCGGCGAGGGAAGCAGGAGGTCGGCTGCTTCGACCACCTCGGGTGGCGTCTCGACGGCACCGTGGACGGCGATCGCGAGGCCATCGAGCCTTCCGCGGGTGCGCTCCTCGGCCAGCACCCGGAAGGCCTCCGCGTCGCTTCGGTCATCGCCCAGCACCAGCACCGTGCCGGGCCGCTCACGCTCGATCAACCGGCGCAGCGCTGCGCCCTTGCCGCCGGCGCCCCGCGGCCGGAACTCGATTACCCGCCGCCCCTCGAAGCGCTCGAGCTCGCCGAACCCCTGCGACGCGGCTTCCCCTGCAGCGCCGACCGCCGCGATGGCCGCGTCGACGCGAGCCACCGCTTCATCCGGATCAGATGCCTGCCGAAAATGGAAGGCGACCGACGGCCCCTTCACCTCGACGAACAGCCAGTCCGGCTCCCCCAGCCGTTCGGCAACCGCACGACCCAGCAGCGCGGCCGGCTGGACGTGGCGTTCGAGCGACGGGTCCACCTCGACGATCAGCTTCTCGGCGCGGGTCCGGGCCGGAAGCCGCCCTCCCTCCAGGCCGTGGTTCCCGAGGTACTCGATGCGCCCGACCCGGACCCGCCCCGCCACGTCGAGCGCGGCGCGGCCCGAAAGCACTGCCAGCCGCAGCCGTTCGGGGTGCTCCGCCGCCAGGTGCGCCAGCAGGCGCAGGGCGCGACGGCCGGCGGGCAGGATGCGCGTGGCAAGGGGATCGCGAGTGATCGGCGCCAGCGTCCCGTCGAAGTCCGCAACGACGAGCAGGGGTGCGGGCGTGTCGAGCAGCCCGAGGACGCGTCGCCGCGCCTCCGGCCACCGGTCGAACTCCGGTGCGTGCGCCGGGCCGGACCCGGCCGTCGTCACGGGACGACGGCGACGCCCGGCATGATCGACTCGAGCCCGAGCGCCATCCGGTCCGCGCCGAGCTCACCGAGCGCGCCGTCGCGGATGATCCCGTCGCCGTCGATCCAGAAATGGATTGGCAGGGCGAATGCAGCCCATCGCTTTTCCGCCGCGCCGTCGGGATCGAGCAGGACGGGGAATGTCGCGCCAACCGAATTCATGAACGCGCGGATGACCGGGTTTCCCTCGCGAACATCGACCGCCAGGACGTTCAGTCCCTGCGGCCCGTACCGGTCGACGAACCCCTGGATGACCGGGAGGTCGTTGCGGCTCGCCGGGTAGTAGCTGGCCATGAAGGTCACCCAGACCGGGTGGCCGCGGAGTGATGCGATGTCGGTCGTCCCGCCATCCAGTCGCGGAAGGACGAGCGCCGGCGCCGGCTGGCCAATCCGGAACGCCGAGACCGGGGTTGGTGCGGGCGAGGCCGGCCGGCCGGAGGGACCCGATGCTGGCGACGCGGAAACGCTCGCACCCGGCGACGGGCTGGCGGAGGTCGTGCCGGGAGATGGGCTGAGGTTGGGAGACCCGATGGCCTGAGTCGGGGTCGGGGTGGCAGATGCGGTCACCACGTTCGGGCTGAAAGCCAGGATTCCTGCGAAGACAACGGCCACGGTCAGAAAGCCGGACAGCAGCGATCCAGCGACGATCAGGCGCGCAGCCACGTCGGGAGCCTACCAGCCGCGCGGGTGCGGGCGCCTCATCCGCGGCCCGTACATCCGGGTT